>DASPRL010000281.1 GCA_035624475.1 Terriglobales bacterium | reverse complement strand
AGGTAGTCTCCAGTTCGCCCACCCGGCCCGGCAAGTTGCCGGCATAGACGTAGCGCAGGCCGGCGCGGCGGCCGATCTGGGCGGCGCGCAGCAGGGTCTGCGCGGGCGTGTTGGGCGGGTCGGTCATCTTGTAGTCCTGGTGGAAGGCGGTGCAGTGCCAGGGAATGTCGGGCGAGACCGAAGCCACGAAGCCGGTGAGGCGCCGCAACTCGTCCTCGGAGTCGTTGAAGCCGGGGATGACCAGAGTGACGATCTCCACCCAGAAGCCCATCTGGTGCAGGCGGCGGATGGTGTCGAGGATAGGCGCGAGGCGGCCGCCGAGTTGGCGGTAGTGGCGGTCGTCGAAGCTCTTCAGGTCCACCTTGTAGAGGTCCACCCAGGGACGCAGGTACTCCAGCACCTGCGGAGTGCCGTTGCCGTTGGAGACGTAGCCGGTGGCCAGGCCCGCGGCCTTGGCCTCCTTGAAGACGGCCACCGCCCACTCGCTGGTGATGAGGGGCTCATTGTAGGTGGAGACCAGAGCGCGGGCGCCCTGGCGAAGGGCATCCTCGACCAGGGCTGTGGGGGTGAGGTCGAGGGGCGGCGAGACCGCGCTGGGGTCGCGGATGGCCTGCGAGGTCACCCAGTTCTGGCAGTAGGAGCAGTGCAGGTCGCAGCCCAGCATGCCAAAGCTGTAGGCCATCGCCCCAGGATAGGCGTGGAAGAAAGGCTTCTTCTCGATGGGGTCGCACTGCACCCCGCCCACGTAGCCCCAGGGGACGTAGAGCTTGCCGCCGCGGTTAAAGCGCACCTTGCAGACCCCCACCTGGCCTTCGGGGATGGGACAGCAGTGGCCGCAGGAGAAGCAGCGGATGCGGTCGCCCTCGAGCTTCTCCCAGAGCTGGGGCGCGCCCTCGCGGACGCGTTTCTCGAGCACCTCGCGCAGCGTGGCCATGGCGGAACCCGCCTCTATTCTAATCCCGCTGGGGAACCGCCGGGTGGCCGCAGGCGGCGCTTCGCTGCCGCAGGCTGGCGCGGGCGGACGCGAAGGGCGAGAATGACAGCCAGGGAGAAAAGACATGAGCGATCTAGCCAGCAAGGACTGCGTGCCCTGCCGCGGCGGCGTACCCGCGCTCAAGGGCAAAGAACTAGCAGGCTTGGCCAAGCAAGTGACGGGATGGGAAGTGGTTGAAGAGCATCACCTCAAGAGAAACTTCAAGTTTCCAGACTTCCGGCAGGCGCTGGCCTTCGTGAACCGGGTGGGCGAGTTGGCGGAGCAGCAAGGCCATCATCCCGACATCCTGCTGGCCTGGGGGAAGGCCGAGGTGACCACCTACACCCACGCCATCAACGGGCTGACGGAGAGCGACTTCATCCTGGCGGCCAAGATCGATAAGCTGGCCGGCTAGGGTGCCGCCTGCCGCCGCAGGACGTAGATGACCCAGGGAGCGATTCGGGTCTCGTTGACCCAGGGGTAGGGCTCGTCGCCGGTAGCCAGAGGCTTGTAAGTGGCCGCCACACCCAGGCCGGCGCGGCGGTAAACCTCCCGGTACGCCTCATCCGTCCACAAGATATCTTCCACCGGCCTGCGGTCGGCAAGGTCCTTGGTGATGATCCTCACGGCGTCGCCGGAGCGCGCGGACCGGTTTTCCGGATAGTCCTGCGTCGAGAACGAGGCCCACTCATGCACGTAGATCTCAGGAGATGACACCACGTTGATGAGGGCGCCGGAGGGGCGCAGCCGGGCCGCCAGGTCGCGGAACAGGCGCACCTTGAGGTCGGGCCCCGGAATGTTGTCGAAGGTGAAAACGGAGAGGACAAGATCGAAGGTGGCGGGCTCGAAGACGCCCAGGTCATCCTCCGGCAGCAGGCGGTAATCGCCGCCGGGATCCATTTCCAGAGCTTTGGCGATCATTTCCGAGGCGATGTCCACGCCGACCACGTCGAAGCCGAGGCGCCGCAGGAAGCGGGTGGAGCGCCCCGTGCCGCAGCCGAAGTCGAGCGCCTTCGCCCCGGAGACGTATGTGCGGATGATCTCCGGAAGGTCCCGGTAGGCCAGGTAGTAGGTGTTGGCAAACTCCAGACGGGCGTACGCCTCGGCACGGGAGGCGTCTTGGTAGCAGTTGGAGAAAGCCATGGCCCTCCTCTCGCGGTGTAGTCCTGTCCCCGTGACCGCGATCTCAGTGCCGAGGGATGCGCACCAGCACCAGCTCCTCCACCGTGCGCTGGGCGCCCACGCGCAGCGCCACTCCCAGCATGGGATAGAAGCGGTAGGCGATCCAGGGGTCGACCAGGTTCTCCATGGTGGAGTCCTGGTCGGCGAGGATCTTGTCCACCTGTTCGGCGCTCATCCCTACGCGCAGGGGCACGGCCCCGGAACCCATGCCTTGGCGCCGCACGAAGACGGGGGGCGCCTTGGGGCTCTCCAGGATGATGGCGAGCACGCGGGTATCGTCGGCCAGGATGTCAAGCCCGTGGGCGGGGTAGCGCAGGCGAACGATGCCAGAGGCCGTAGAAAGCACTTCGCCGGGGCCGAGCGCGGCCTTGAGCTCGCTGAGCGGTTGTCCCAGGATGACGGTCTTGCCGCCCCCGAGGTCCACGGATGAGACCTCGCGCATCAGGGTCTGATAGTCGCTCTGCAGCTTCTCGCGCTCGGCGGGAGCGACGCCCATCTGGCCAGCCAGCTTGGCATAGCGATCATAGGCGAGCGGCCACCACGCCGAAGAGGGACTGGTGACGCGCAAGTAATCCTGCAGGTTCTTGAGGGCAGCGCTGCGCGATTCTTGGTCCGCCTCCTCCGCCAGGAACATGCTCTGGTTGTAGAGCACGGCGGTGGCTTCCAGCAGCCCCGGAACGCCGAAGGAGAGGGGCTGGTCGCCGAGGATCTTGTTGGCGGCCTGCAGCATCTTGGCCGAATCCTCGGCGCGGCCGGCGGCGGCGTAGGCTACGGCCAGATTATTGATAGCGGCGGCGGCCGAGGCCTGGTCTACCGACTGGTCGGCCTGCGCTTGCAGGATCCGGCGGGCCTCCTCCAAGTAGCGCACGGCCGTGGGCACATCGCTGCCCGCAGGCCGCACCAGGTAGGCGGTGCCCAGGTTGGCCTTCACCAGCGCCTGGTTGGGATTCAGCTTGTCGGCCTGCTGCAGGGCTTCGACCGCCTTGGACCACTTTTCCGCGTCGATGCCGCGCACCTTGGCGGCCAGCCAGGTGGGACGGCGGTAGAAGCCGCCCGCCACGATCTGCCCGATGCCGAAGCGGCGCAAGTCCTCGGGCTGGAGGGCGTCAGCGTACTGCATGAAGAGGGCGTAGCCGAGATTGGCCCAGGCCTCATCGGCCTGGGGGAATTCTCGGATCACGGTGCGAAAGCAGCGCTCGGCCAGCGGATAGTCCTCGGTGGTGAGGAAGTACACGCCGTCGTCGAACGCGGCCATGGCGCGCCAGAGCGAAGCCTGGGCGGTGTCGAGCCGCGCCAGTCGCTCCTTGATGGCGGGGTGGTCGGAGGCCAACGATTCGAACGAGGAGTAGGCGTGCATGTCGTCGAGGACCTGGAAGGCGCGCAGGCCGGAGCGTGGCGAGAAACCGGCCGCCAGCATGAGCTCGAAGCCCTTGGAGTCGGCGGCTTCCTCCTTCTCGCGGGTGTAGGCCAGGGCGGCGAAGACCGTGGTCTGGGCCGGGCGCGAGCAGGGAGTGTGGTGCAGCAGCAGGTGCCCCAACTCGTGGCCGAGGATCATGGCGGCGCGGTCGGGATCGCCCTGGATCACATCTTCCAGCAGCGCGGGGGTGAGATTGATCTCCGGGACGCAATCCGCGGCGGAGGCGTAGGCGTTGTACTTGGACTGCTCGATGAGGTGGGCGTCCTTCTGGGCGTCGAGGAGGTGGATCCGGGGAGGCCAGGAAGCGTAGCCGGAAGAGCTGGGCGCGACCTGGGCAACGGCCAGCAGGCGGGCGAAGACCCGGTCCAGCATGGCGTTGCCGCTCTCCTGGGGAACCTGGGGGAGCCGGTGCGGGCGCTCCTGCGCGGCTGCCGGAAGGGCACGGCCCAACCCCACCAGGAGCAAGGCCAGCAGGATGTAAGTGCGGGTACGTGCGTTCATGGTTCCTCTTGTCTCCTCATTGCCTGCTATTTTTCGCTCTTGAGCGAGATCCGTTGAATGGACCAGGAGGTCGGGGTCTCCTCGGAGGCGAAGCCGCGAGTGTGGTCGCCCACCCGCCGCAGCAGAGCGTCCAGGGGATTGGCGGGCCCGGCGTGAAAGCTACGGGTGCGCACGCCCCGGGCCTCGAAGACGCTGGGGTCGGGCACCTGCTCCTCGGTCGTCAGGAGCACATAGGAGTCCACACCGAAGGGCGGCGTGACATGGATCTCACCCCCGCGAAGGAGGATCTGGGCGAGGTACTTGTCTTCGCCGGCGACCTTCACCGGGAGCTGATTGCCGACGTTGCCCTGGGTGACCGGGGGGAAGAGCAGCTTGCTGTTGCCGTAGCTGTCGATGCCGAAGACGTAGACCGAGCGCTGGGTGATCGCCCCGGCGGCGCGGCTGGGATCGGTCATCTCCAGGTACATCTGGTAGCACTCGCCCTTCTTGACCACACTGCCATCTCCGGTGACGGTGGTGGCGGCTTCCTGCGGGACGCATTTCCCGTGGGTGGGATCCGTGGCCACCCAGGTTCCCGACTTGCGGAAGACCAGGCGGTAGGGGAAGGCGCCGTCATCGGGCGGGGAAGGCAACTGCAGCCATCCCTGCAGCCGCTCGATGCGCAGGGCGAAGTCGTGCAGTTGGGTGGCGGCCTGCGGGGCCTCTTCGGCGCCGCCGGCGACCCAATCGGTGCGCGGAGGCAGCACCGGGGGCGAAACCGTGCCTTGCTGGTCGGCGCTGCGCGGGCCCGGCGGCGGCGTGTAGCTGTCGTCCTTCAGCGTGTTGGGCAGCACCCAGGCGTACTCCAGCTTGGGCTCCACGTCGGCGGAGAGATGGCCCATCAGCAGGTAGGTGGCGTCCTGGGGCTGGGGTGCGATCTCGACCGCCTTGTTCTCCTCGGCCATCGCCGTCGTGAGCGCGGCGGCCAGTTCGGCCGACGGCGGCAGGCTCAGAAACAGCTTGACGTTCTTGGTGGAGCCCAGCCTCTCCTCTACCTGCTGGGCCGAGGGAGTGCGGCCCAGGCCCTGCTTGGCGCCGTCGGAGGTGAGCATCCACTGGGTGCCGTCCCAGGCGAGGATGTGGGTAGGAGACTCCGCGGTCGGGTCGTTGACCCACTGCACGCGGTCGCCCAGCTTCAGGAACTCCAGGGCGGCGACGCGCAGCTCGGCGTCGGAGAGCTGGGAGGGCGGCATCCAGACCTTGAGGCGGATGCCGGAGGAGGCCACCCAGCGGTCGAGCACGAACTGCTGTCCCGGCTTGACGTCGGTGGGCTTGGCGCCCACCACTTGGGCCTTGGAGCGGGTCAGGCTGTCCACGGAGAGGATGCGCAGGTGCGTGGCCTCCCTGCCGCGCGTCTTGGCGCCGGCCGGCACCAAGTCGCACTTGGGGGCCAGACCCAGGGCCAGACCGCCTTCCAGGATCACGTTGTCGTCCTCGTCGACGCCCAGCACGGTGACGGTGATCTTGCCATCCACACCGGCAGCGGAGCCGCCGAACGGGGGCGCGTTCTGGCGCGCCGGGGTGCCGGCCAGCACCGGGTCCTGGGCCAGCCCGGTGGAGCGCATCAGGCTGCGGGCGCTGAGAAAGATGGTTTTGGCGGAAGCGGTGACGGGAAGAGTGGTCAGCGTGTGCAGCAGGGCCAGAGTGAAGGCGCCGTGGGAGACGCCATGCTCATCATAGGCCTCGGCCGCTACCTCGGTGTCGAGAGCGGAGGAGAAGACCAGGGCGCCGCGCTCCTCGGGCGTGGGGCCGGGATCGGGCTTGTCCTTGGCGTCACGCGTGTCGCCGGGGATGTAGCGCACCTTGCCGGGACGGATCTGAAAGCCGCGCGAGATCGAGCCCGAATGGCAGCTATCGAAGATGGCGGTCAGCACCGCGCCCTTGTCCAGCACCTTGCCGAAGAGGCGGGCGATCTCCTTGTCGCGGATGTCCCACACGCCGGTGCTGGCGTCGGCGGGGACGATGGTCTCATCCTGCTTGTCGAGCTTGTTGGAGAGCGAGTTGTACATCTGCGAGCCGTGCCCAGCGTAATAGAAGACCACGATGTCGCCCTGCTGGGCCTCGTCGATGAGGTACTTCTGGATGGCGGCCAGGATGTTGGCGCGAGTGGGCGCCTCGTGCCGCGGCATGCTCTTCACCGCCTTGAGGTCTGTGGCCGTCGGCCCCAGCAGGTAGTGCACGTTCTCCGGCTTGAAGCCGTAGCGGGAGACGAGCACCTGGCCCATGGAAAGAGCGTCGTTGACCGAGCCGTCCAGATCGATCCAGCCGCCGCTGAAGTCGCGGCGGGCGGCGTGCGTGGTCACAGCCGCGCCCTGCGGAGCGGAGGCGGTGGCGGCGGGGGCCGCATCCGGGGCCGAGTACTGGTCGATCCCGATGACCACGGCGCGCCGGGTCTGGGCGAAGGTCGCGCCCGAAAACAACATGACGGCCGCTACCAAGGCGATCTTGGGAACAAGACGCGCAAACGAGTGCATGGAGCCTCCTGGGAGTCGGGCGCGCCGCGCGGAGACGCGGCTCCCGGCTGAGATCCGGGCGTGAGTCGCTGTTTTTTGCGGACGCGGGTACATGCCAGTGCTGGACCTAAACCCGGGGCCGGAATCCCCTTGCCAGCCCCCTTTCCGGGAGCCAGCTCCGGCCCTTGCCATCTGGAACGCGGGGCCGCAACTTTCTTGCGCACCCGCGCCGCGGCAGGGAAGACGCACCCATCCCTCACCACGCGTTTCTAGGGGGATGGAGGAGTTACTGCAGTGTACCACGGCGCTGGCGTGCTAAACTCCCGCGCTCGGAGCAGGTGAAGCCATGAAATCGCTGTGCATCGCTCTCGCCCTTGTAAGTGCTGCCACGGCCCTGGCGCAGGCGCCGCAGAGCCACGTGGTGCGCTACCCGCTGGACACCAAGGCGCTGAAGTACACCTTCGCCACCGCCGAACCGGTGGCGCGCCTCAAGCCCGGCGACGTGCTGGAAACCAATACCGTGGACTGCTTCGGCAACGCCATCAAGAAGCCGGGCGACACCCTGAGCCTGGCGCCCGGCGACAACCCTCTGACCGGGCCCTTCTACATCGAGGGTGCCGAGCCTGGCGACACCCTGGTGGTCCATATCCTCGAACTCGAGGTGGACGGCGACCAGGGCGTGGGCGCGCTCGCTCCCGGCTTCGGCGCGCTCAACACCACCAACTACACGCCCATGCTCAATCCATCGCTGACTGAGAAGATCTGGTTTTATCCCATCGACCACAAGAAGAATGTGGCTA
>DASPRL010000280.1 GCA_035624475.1 Terriglobales bacterium | reverse complement strand
CTGGCTGGCGATGGCCGCCGCCCGGTGCGGCAAGCCCGTACCCATCGTGACCACCGAGCAATCCACCGTGAGCCGCCGCCGCAAGTGGTGGTACCGCCCGGTGGACCGCTGGACGTACCGCCGCTACAGCGCCATCGCCTGCAACAGCCGGGGCTCGGCCGACGCTCTGCTGCGCTGGCTACCTGAGGTCGCCGACCGTGTCAGTGTGGTCTTCAACGGCGTGCCTCTGGAGCGCTTCCAGCAGGCGCAGGCGCCGCCCCGCGGCGAAGTCCTCCCCGACGACGGCTCTCCCGTCCTCATCTTCGTCGCCCGCATGCAGTACGAGAAGGACCACGAGACGGTGCTGCGGGCGCTGGCTCAGGTGCCGCGCGCGCGCCTGCTGCTGGTGGGCGACGGCGAGCGCCGGCCCGCCCTGGAGGACCTGGCGCGCTCGCTGGGCATCGCGGAGCGCGTGCACTTCCTGGGCCGCCGCCCCGACGTGGACCGCCTGCTCAAGCTCGCCGACCTCTACGTCCACTCCTCCCACCACGAGGGCTTCGGCATCGCCGCGGTCGAGGCCATGGCCGCGGGCCTGCCCGTGGTCGCCAGCGACGTCCCCGGCCTCAGCGAAGTGGTGGGCAGCGCCGGGCTGCTCTTTCCCCAGGGCGACGCCGGCGCGCTCGCCCGCCACGTCAACGCGGTTCTGTGTTCGGACGAGCTGCGGCAGAAGCTGGCGCTTGCCTCCCTCGAGCGCGCCCAGGAATTTTCCATCGAGCGCTCGGTGGACTCCTACCTGGACATCTACCGCAAGGTGACCGCGGCGGCCGGCAGGACCTCCTGAGCGCCGCTCCTCCGCTGGTTCACCCGCTGGAATGCTGGAAGAGCTCCACCATGCGGGCGGCGGTCTGTTTCCAGGAGAACCTGCGAGCCTGGGCGCTACCTTTGCGCGCCAGGTCGGCGCGCAGCGCGGGTTCGCGCAGCAGCT
Organism: Terriglobales bacterium; assembly: GCA_035624475.1. Lineage (NCBI taxonomy): Bacteria > Pseudomonadati > Acidobacteriota > Terriglobia > Terriglobales > Terriglobales bacterium. Next base: position 9,691 of record DASPRL010000280.1, on the reverse strand, counting down.
TCTGCATGGCGGCGGCGATGGCGGCGGGATCGTCGGGCTGGACGTAGAGGCAGGCCTCGCCGCAGACCTCAGGCAAGCTGGCGCGCGGCGACGCGATCACCGGGCAGCCGCACGCCATGGCCTCCAGCGGCGGCCACCCGAAGCCTTCATGCCACGAGGGAAACACCAGCATCTCCGCGGCGTTGTAGAAGTCGAGCAGCTCTTCGCTGGAGGCATGCGGCACGTGGCGCACGCGCGACTCCAGCCCCAGGCTGGCGATGAGTCGGCGGTGCTCCGCCCCGATCTCGCCCACCTTGACTAGCAGCAGTTCCCGGTCCGGCAGCGCCGCCAGCGCCCGCAGCAACCCGCCGAAATTCTTGTACCAGTTGTCGTTGCCGACGTGCAGCGCGAAGCACTTCCCTTCCAGGCCGTGCCGCCGGCGGAAGCCGGCAGCGCGTCCGGGGTCCTCCAGTACGCGCCAGCTCGCGTCCAGCCCGTTGTGCACCGCGAAGACCTTCTCTGGCGCCAGGAAGGGACAGTACTTCAGCAGGTCCTTGCGCGTGTGCTCCGAGACCGCGATCACGAAGCGCGCCGCCCGCAGCCGCCGCAGGTTGAACTTGTAGCGCGCCTTCCAGAAGCCTCGCGGCGTCGGCCCACGGTAGATCAGCGGATGCAGGTCGTGGCACACGACCGCCGTGCGCCGCCCCTCCAGCGCCAGCAGCAGGAAGGCGTAGCCCTCGCTGACGATGAGATTGAAGTCTCCCTGCTGCTGCTTCGCCACCCGCAGGTATTTCAGGTGCTTGTCGAAGACTCTGCCCTTCCACCCGCGTGACTTGGGAAACCACACCCGGTTGACCTCGACCCCGGCGGGAAAGTTGGCCGCCAATTCGCGCGCGTAGCGCTCGATGCTGGGACTGTCGTCCAGGCTGGAGAAGACGGAGAGCTTCATCGAGAGTGGCGAGATTATACTAGGCGGTCTTGGCGGGCCATCCCCCGCTCCGCCAGGAACACGAAGCCCCGCCACGGGGCGGGGCGGCGCGCTGAATCCGGGATCTTAGACGTTGAACGAGGAGCCGCAACCGCAGGTGCTCTTGACGTTGGGGTTGTCGAACTTGAAGCCCGCGCCCTCCAGCGTCTCCACGTAGTCCACGCTGCAGCCGTTCAGGTACATCAGGGAGGTGGCGTCCACGAAGACCTTCAGGCCGTCGAAGTCGAAGCTCTTGTCCATCATGCCGGCGGTGTTCTCGAAGGTCATGTTGTAGGAAAAGCCGGAGCAGCCGCCGCCGACCACGCCCACGCGGAGCCCCTTGGGCACCGGGTTCTGCTGGGCCATGATCTCCTTCACCTTGGCGATTGCCGCCGGGGTCAGGGTGATAGGGGCGGTCTTGGTGGGGGTTGCTGTCGTCGCCATCGTCGTCTCCTTGGGTTCCTGCTTGCGGGATTATAGCAAAGTCGATGCCGGAGGCCGGTTGCCTTCCCCGGCTCGGCCACTCCCGGCCTTCACCCTATTGGATGATCCCGGCGAGCCCAGGATGCAGGGGCGAGGCCTGCCCGCTCCGCGGCCGCTAAAAAAGGGCCTTGCCACTTGAACCGCGGGACTATAATAAAGCAGGCTCCTGGGTCGTGCGGCCCAGTCCGGCCGTCGCGTCCCGACCAGGGCCCGGCAATTCCGGGACCGGCTGCAAAGCCGTAGCGAGGTGACGTATGTCACTCCTGACGATGCTGCTGATCGCGTGGGGCGTCCTGACCACCATCCTCATCGTGCTGCTCATCTACCGTAGCACCCTCACCATGCACGAGGACGATCAGCTCTTTCTCGACGATGCCGAGTCCCACATGCAGAAGGAGCAGACCGAGCTGATCGCGCGGGTCAACCGCATCACCCCCTTCGTGCGCGCCTTTGGCGCCCTGTCGGGGGTGCTCATCCTGGTGATCGCCGGGCTGGCCATCTGGCAGGGCCTGAACCAGATGCAGTAGCAGCGGCTCGCCGGGCCCCGGGGGCCGCCGAGGACTGGCAACCGGCCTTCGTCATCCCCTGCTTTATAATCTCGGGGAAGCCGTGTGCCGGGCGCGTGGCCGCGACTTCCCGGCCTGCGAAAGTGGCGGAATTGGCAGACGCACCAGCCTTAGGAGCTGGCGGGGCAACCCGTGAGGGTTCGAATCCCTCCTTTCGCACCATCCCCCAAGGTCTTACATTCCACCGAGAAGCGGGAGCCATGCCATGCCGACGCCGCCCAACATCAAGCTGGTGAACATCCCCTCGTACCGGGAGAGCTACGCCAACAGCGTGCAGATCCGTGTCAGCGTCTGGGACTTCTTCCTGGTCTTCGGCACGCTGCAGCAGCAGAGTCCGCAGGAGGTCGAGGTGCACAACTTCCAGGGGGTGTACCTGAGCCCGCAGCAGGCCAAGGCGCTGCTCACCATCCTGGAGCAGAACGTCAGCAACTACGAGAAGACCTTCGGCGAGATCAAGCTCGATCCCAGCATGGCCGCCGGCGGCGTGATCAACTAGCGCCCGCCGCCGACCGTGATGCCCCCCGACCCCAGGGCGCGCCGGCTGCCGCCACCGCGGCTGCATCCCGCCTTCCTCTTTGCTCTCATCTTCACCGTGGTCTTCCTGCTGCACGCGCCCCTGCTGCGCCTGCCCTACTTCTGGGATGAGGCCGGATACTACGTGCCCGCGGCCCGCGATCTGCTGCTCACCGGCGATCCCATCCCGCGCTCCACCGTCAGCAACGCCCATCCTCCCCTGCTGATGGCTTGGCTGGCGCTGTGGTGGAAGCTCTCCGGCTTCAAGCCGGCGGTGACGCGCATCTCCATGCTGCTGGTGGCCGCCTTCGGGCTCTTCGGCGTCTTTCGCCTGGCGCGGCGCGCGGCCGGCACTTCCGTCGCCGCCGCTACCACCCTGTGCACCGCCCTCTACCCGGTCTTCTTCGTGCAGAGTTCGCTGGCGCAGGCCGATCTGCCCGCCGCCGCCCTCGGCCTCTGGGGACTGGGTCTGTACCTCGAGGAGCGCCGCCGCTCCGCCCTGGTGATGTTGGCTCTGGCTGCCCTGGCCAAGGAGACCGCCATCCTCGTCCCCCTGGCGCTGACCGCCTGGGAGGTGCTGTGGCTGGTCCGCCGCAGGTCAGCCTCGCGCTTCGCTCCGCCGCCGCGCACTCTGCGGCAGGCGCTCGCCTTGCTCCTCCCCGCCGTTCCTCTGGCTCTCTGGTACGCCTACCACTGGCATCGCACCGGCTACGTCTTCGGCAATCCGGAGTACTTCCGCTACAACGTGGAGGCCACACTGCATCCCCTGCGCATCGCGCTCACGCTGCTGCGCCGCCTGTGGCAGGTCACCGGATACATGAACCTGTTCGTGCTGACCGTGGCGGCCGCCGCCGCCATGCTGCTGCCTCCCCAGGTGGAGAAGCCCAGCGGCGACCCGCGCGCGCGCATCGCGCTGCCCGTACAGGGGGTCTTGGGCGCAGTGATCCTGGCGCACCTGACCGCGCTCTCCCTGGTGGGGGGAGCGGTGCTGGCGCGCTACATGCTGGTCACTGTGCCGCTGGTGATCGTGCTGTGCGTCTCCACGCTGCGGCGGAGGGTGCGCGGCTGGCCGCTGGCGGTGGGCGTGGTCTGCCTGACCTTCGTCGCGGGGCTGTTCCTGGGCCCGCCGTATCCCTATCCTCCCGAGGACAACCTCGCTTATCGCGACTACATCCTCCTGCACAAGCGCGCCGCCGACTACCTGACCGCCCATGGCCGGCACGCGCGCGTGCTCACCGCCTGGCCGGCCAGCGACGAACTGACCAAGCCCTGGCTGGGCTACGTGCCGCAACCCATCGCCGTCGTCCGCATCGACGACTTTTCCGCGCCCCAGATCGCCCTGGCCGCCCAGGCCCGCTCCCAGTACGACCTCGCGCTGCTCTTCTCCACCGAGTACGAGCCGGAGCGCGACCTGCTCGCGCGCTTCCCTGCCTGGGAGCGCTTGCAGGAAAGCCTCTTCGACTACCATCGCGACCTGCCGCCCGACCTGGCCGCCCGTTTCCTGGGCGGGCAGGTCATCCTGCGCGCGCGCCGCGGCGGCGAGTGGATCACCCTCGTCGACATGCAGCACATCGAGAGCGCCGCCTCGCGCCCGCCGCGCTAGCGGCTCCGGCGCGCCGCCTCGCGGAAGATCTCCAGGAACATCTTCCGCGTCAACTTGCCGGTGTTGGTGTTCTGCTGCGAGGGATGGAAGGAGGCCAGCAGGATGCGGCCGTCGGGCAACGGGTAGCTCGCACCGTGGCGGAAGACGTACCCGCTGCGCGACGCGATCAAGCCTCGCCGCTTGAGGTGGTCGAGATAGGCGTCGAAGGCGATCTTGCCTAGCGCCACCACCACGCGCACCTGCTTCAGCAGCGCGAGCTCGCGGTCAAGATAAGAAGAGCAGTTGGCCAGCTCCCGCCGCGTGGGCTTGTTGGCGGGAGGGGCGCAGCGCGCGGCCGCCGTGATGTAGGCGCCGCGCAGTTTCAGGCCGTCGTTGGCATGCCCGCCGCCGGCGTGCGAGGCGAAGCCCGCCTCGTGCAGCACCGGGTAGAGGAAGTACCCGGAGCCGTCGCCGGTGAACATGCGCCCGGTGCGGTTGGAGCCGTGGGCGCCCGGCGCCAGCCCCAGCAGCAGCACCCGCGCCCGCGGGTCGCCGAAGCCCGGCACCGGCTTGCCCCAGTACTCCCATTCGCGGTAGGCGCGGCGCTTCTCGCGCGCGATCTTCCGGCAGTAGCGGCGCAGACGCGGGCAGCGCTCGCAGGCGACGATCTCGCGGTTCAGTTGGACGAGCGACGCCGGCGTCTTGCTCATGGACTCCTATTGTACGGGCGCTGCGCTGTTTGACCCCTCTTCCCGGCTCCCATAAGATGGATGGTTGCTCCGACGTTTCCGAATCCCTTGGAAGGCCCGCCTTTGAGCCCAGCCGAGACGCAAGACAGTTGCAAGCGCGAGATCGCGGTCGAGGTCCCCGCCGAGGCCGTCGCTCGCGAGACCGAAGCCGTGGTCCAGCGCCTGCAGAAGCTGGCGCGGGTGCCGGGCTTCCGCCGCGGCAAGGTGCCCGCCTCGGTCATCAAGAGCCGCTTCGCCGACGACCTGAAGAGCGAGGTGGTCGAGGCCCTGGTGCCGAAGTTCTTCCGCGAGGCGGTGGAGAAGCAGGGCCTCGCCCCCATCTCCCAGCCCCGTATCACCGATCTGCAGATCGAGGAGGGCCAGCCGCTGCGCTTCAAGGCCAGCTTCGAGGTGCTGCCGCCCATCGAGGTTTCCTCCTACCAGGACCTGCGCGTCGAGAAGCCGGAGATCACCGTCACCGACCAGGAAGTGGAGCAGGCGCTCACCCGGTTGCGCGAGCAGCAGGCCAGCTTCACCGCGGTCGAAGGCCGCGCCCTCGAGGACGGTGACTACGCCCAGGTCTCCTTCCGCAGCACGCCCAAGGAGGGCGGCGGGCCTGGCGCCAACGTGGACGACGTGCTGGTCGAGCTCGGGGGGGCGAACACCGTGGCCGAGTTCTCCGAGAACCTGCGTGGCGCCCGGCCCGGCGACGAGCGCACCTTCGACGTCAGCTATCCCAAGGAGTTCTCCGACGAGCGCCTGGCCGGCAAGACCCTCACCTATACGGTGACGGTGAAGGCCATCAAGCAGAAGCATCTGCCCGCCGCCGACGACGCCTTCGCCAGGGAAGTGGGCGAGTTCGAGACCCTGGCGGCGCTCCAGCAGCGCATCCGCGACGCCCTGGAGGCGGAAAAGCGCCACGCCGCCGAGCATGAGGCCAAGGACAAGCTGGTCGACCAACTGGTCCAGCGCCACGACTTCCCCGTGCCCGAGGCCCTGGTCGAGCACCAGATCGACGTGCGCCTGGAGCGCGGCCTGCGCGCCTTGGCGGCCCAGGGCATGCGCCCCGAGGACATGAAGAAGATGGACTTCCCGCGGCTGCGCGCTGGCCAGCGCGACGCGGCGCTCAAGGAAGTGAAGGCTTCCCTGCTGCTCGACAAGATCGCCGAGCTGGAGAAGATCGAGGTGGGCGAGGAGGAGATCGCCAAGGAGATCGAGGCGCTGGCGGCGCAGACCAAGCAGGCTCCCGAGTCCATCCGCGCTCGTTTGACACGTGATGGAGCGCTGGATAGAATCCGGGACAGAATCCGCAACGAGAAGACCCTCGATTTTCTTTACCGCCGGCCCGCGTAGGACGGGCCCGCTCCCCCGTAGCTTCCCGCGGGGCAGGAGTGTAGGCTGATGGAAGAGAAGGAGCGTCAATCCGTGCTCGTGCCCATGGTGATCGAGCAGACCAGCCGCGGCGAACGCGCCTACGACATCTATTCCCGCCTCCTCCGCGATAACATTATCTTTCTCGGCACCCCGGTCGACGACAACGTCGCCAACCTGGTGATCGCACAGCTACTATTCCTGGAAGCGGAGGATCCGGAGAAGGACATCTACCTCTATATCAACTCTCCGGGAGGGGTGATCACGGCGGGGATGGCCATCTACGACACCATGCAGTTCATCCGGCCCGACGTGCAGACCATCTGCATCGGCCAGGCGGCCTCCATCTCGGCGGTGCTGCTGGCCGGGGGCGCTGCCAAGAAGCGCTTCGCCCTGCCCACCGCCCGCATCCTCATCCACCAGCCCTGGATGAGCGGCCTGGGCGGCCAGGCCACCGACATTGACATCCACGCCCGCGAGATCCTGCGCATGCGCGAGATCACCAACCAGCTCCTGGCCAAGCACAGCGGCCAGAAACTTGATAAAGTGGAGCGGGACGTGGAGCGCGACTTCATCATGAACGCGCAGCAGGCCAAGGAGTATGGTCTCATCGACGACATCATCTTCAAGCACAAGTAAGGGGAATGGCGAGGCAGCGGCAAGGCCGTAAGGAGTACAAACCGTGAAAACCCGATCCGGCGCCGAAGAAGTTCTTCGTTGCTCGTTCTGCCACAAGTCTCAGGACGCAGTCGCCAAGCTGATCTCTTCCCCCAGCGATTATCCCCGGGCCTACATCTGCGACGAGTGCGTGGCCGTCTGCAACTCCATCCTGGAGGACGACCGCGCCGAGAGCCACGCCGCCGCCGCCCCCAATCACCTGCCCAAGCCGCAGGAAGTGAAGACCTTCCTCGACGAGTACGTGATCGGCCAGGACCAGACCAAGAAGAAGCTGGCGGTCGCCGTCTACAACCACTACAAGCGCATCCACATGAACCGCCAGCGCGGTGGCGACGTGGAACTCACCAAGTCGAACATCCTGCTCATCGGGCCCACCGGCACCGGCAAGACCCTGCTGGCTCAAACCCTGGCCAAGATGCTCGACGTCCCCTTCGCCATCGTGGACGCCACCACCCTCACCGAGGCCGGCTACGTGGGCGAGGACGTGGAGAACATCATCCTCAAGCTGCTGCAGGCCGCCGACGGCGACGTGGGCCGCGCCCAGACCGGCATCATCTACATCGACGAAGTGGACAAGATCGGCCGCAAGGACGAGAACCCCTCCATCACCCGCGACGTCTCCGGCGAGGGCGTGCAGCAGGCCCTGCTCAAGATCCTCGAGGGCACCATCGCCAACGTGCCCCCGCAGGGCGGCCGCAAGCATCCCCACCAGGAATTCACCCCGGTGGACACCACCAACATCCTCTTCATCTGCGGCGGCGCCTTCGTGGGTCTGGAGAAGGTGGTGGGACGGCGCGTGGGCAAGAAGGCCATGGGTTTCCGGACCGGCCAGGAAAAGGAAGCGGAGGTGGTCCCCGCCCACAAGCGCGATACCGAGCTGCTGGGCCGGCTGCAGCCCCAGGACCTGATCCGCTTCGGGCTGATCCCCGAGTTCGTGGGGCGCCTGCCGGTGGTGGGCGTACTCGATGACCTGGATGAGAACGTGCTCATCGAGATCCTCACCAAGCCGCGCAACGCCATCGTGCGCCAGTACCAGCGCCTCTTCGAGTTCGAGAACGTGCGCCTGCGCTTCAGCGAGGAGGCCCTGCGCGCCATCGCCCGCGAAGCCATGGCCCGCAAGGTGGGCGCCCGCGGCCTGCGCATGATCCTGGAGGAGCTGATGCTCGACCTGATGTACCATCTCCCCAGCCAGAAGAAGGTCAAGGAATTCGAAGTGACCAAGGAAATGGTCGAGAAGCGGGATGTTTCCATCGCCATGATGGAGAAGGCGGGCTAGTGACCCAGACCGGCGGCAAAGAGAAGTTCGAAACCCGGAAGCTCCCCATGATGCCCATCCGGGACGTGGTCATCTTTCCCTACATGATGACCCCGTTCGTGGTGGGGCGGGAGTCCAGCGTGCGCGCCCTGGAAGAGGCCCTGGCCGCCGACAAGAAGATCTTCCTGGCCACCCAGCACGACGCCAGCGTGGACGAGCCCAAACCCGGCGAGATCTACCAGGTGGGCACCATCGTCAACATCGTGCAGTCGCTCAAGCTGCCCGACGGCAACATCAAGGTGCTGGTGGAGGGGGTGGAGCGCGGCAAAATCCTCCAGGTCACCGACACCGAAGGCTACCTGCAGGCCAGCGTGCGCACGGTCAAGTACCCGACCGAGGTCACGCCCCAGGTGGAGCAGGCCATGCAGCGCGTGACCTCGCTCTTCGAGCAGTACGTCAAGCTCTGCCAGTCGCTGAATTACGAGACCATGATCGCCGCGGTCAAGATGGAGGACCCGGCCAAGCTCACCGACACCATCGCCTACAACCTGCAGCTCTCCATCGAGGAGAAGCAGGAATTGCTGGAGATCTTCGATCCCATCGACCGGCTGAACCGCATCGCCGACGTGCTCGACATCGAGATCGAGAAGCTGAACATGGACCGCACCATCCAGTCGCGGGTGAAGCGGCAGATGGAGCGCGCGCAGAAGGAGTACTACCTCAACGAGAAGATCAAGGCTATCCAGAAGGAGCTGGGACGCGGCGAGAAGAGCGAGTTCGACGAGCTCAAGAAGAAGATCGACGCCGCCGGCATGCCCAAGGAGGTCCACGAAAAGGCCCTCCAGGAACTCAAGAAGCTGGAGGCCATGCCCCCCATGTCGGCCGAGTCCACGGTCTCGCGCAACTACCTGGACTGGCTGCTGGCCGTGCCCTGGAAGAAGCGCTCCAAGGAGATCCGCAACATCGAGCGCGCCGAGAAGATCCTCAACGAGGACCACTACGGCCTGGAGAAGATCAAGGAGCGCATCCTGGAGTTCCTGGCGGTGCGCCAACTGGTGAAGAACCCGCGCGGCTCGATCCTGTGCTTCGTGGGGCCTCCCGGCGTGGGCAAGACCTCCCTGGGCATGTCCATCGCCAAGGCCACCGGGCGCAAGTTCGTGCGCATGTTGCTGGGCGGCGTGCGCGATGAGGCCGAGGTCCGCGGCCATCGCCGCACCTACATCGGCGCCCTCCCCGGCCAGATCATCCAGATGATGAAGAAGGCGGGCACCAAGAACCCCGTCTTCATGCTCGACGAAGTGGAGAAGATGTCCATGGACTTCCGCGGCGATCCCTCGGCGGCGCTGCTGGAGGTGCTCGACCCCGAGCAGAACTTCATGTTCGTGGACCATTACCTGGACGTCGAATACGACCTCTCACAGGTGTTCTTCATCGCTACCGCCAATGTGCTGCACACGGTTCCGCCCGCTCTGCAGGACCGCATGGAAGTGCTGCGATTGCACGGCTACACAGAGGCGGAAAAAGTCGAGATTGCCAAGCAATTCCTGGTTCGAAAGCAGCGCCTGCAAG
>DASPRL010000279.1 GCA_035624475.1 Terriglobales bacterium | reverse complement strand
ATCACCTGGGTGTGCGGCTGGGAGAGCCACACCGCCGCCATGCCGTAGCTGCCGGCGAAGATGCCGAACTCCCCGGCCAGCCCGGCGAAGACTTTGAGCGTCTGCTCGGCCTTTTCCCGATAGGGCGCGTGGTTGGTGTAGGAGAAGAGGCGCAGCAGCGCGATGGCGGCCGAGGGATTGCCCGCGGGCGTGGGAGAATCCTGGAAGGGCTTGCGGCGGGCGGCCAGCGCGCCCAGAGGACTGTCGCCCGCGGCGGGCTGGGGCGCGTCGAAGAAGCCGCCGGCGGCGGCATCGTAGAAGCGCTCGACCATCTGGTCGGCGATGCGGCGCGCGAATTTGAAGTAACTAAGAACAGCGGTGGCTTCGTAGGCGTCGAGGCAGGCGAGCGCAAGATACGCGTATTCGTCGAGCAGGCCGGTGCTCGGGCGCGCCGCCGCCGCATCCGAGTACGCGATCACGTGCCGGAGGCCGCGCTCGGTGTCCCAGCCCTCGGCCAGCAGGCGGTCGAGCGAGCGCAGGGCGAAGTGGCGGGCGTCGTCCAGCCGGAGCGCGCGCGCCGCCGCCAGGTACGCCGAGACCGAGAGCGCGTTCCAGCTCACGTACACGGTCTTATCGACGTAGGGCGTGGGGCGCTGGAGGCGCGCCGCCAGCAGCTTCTTCTTGGCGGAGTCGAGCAGCGCGCGCACCCGCTCCAGCGGCATCCCGCTGCGGGTGGAGATCTCCTCCAGCCCGGCGCGCTGGTAGAGGACGTTCTTGGCGGGGTTGTGGTGCATCTCCCCGATCTCGCCGATGTCGTAGTGCAGGGCGGCGGCCGCGGCCTCGTCCTCGCTGAGCACCGCGCGCGCTTCCTCGAGGGTCCAGGTGAAGTAGTCGCCGTCGTCCTCGAGCGAGACGTCGGCGTCCTGGGAGGCGAAGAAGCCGCCGTGGGCGCGGTCGCTCAGCACCGCGTCCATCCAGCGCAGGATGTCGCGCGCCACCTCGGCGAAGAAGCCCTCGCCGGTGGCCTGGAAGCCGTGCACGTAGTTCTTGAGCAGCTCGGAGTTGTCGTAGGACATCTTCTCGAAGTGCGGCACCACCCAGCGCTCGTCCACCGAGTAGCGGTGGAAGCCGCCGGCGAGCTGGTCGTAGACGCCGCCGCGTGCCATCTTCTCCAGCGTGGTGGTGACGAGCGTGCGCAGCTCCGGCTCCTGCGTGGCGGCGTAGCGGTCGAGCGCCAGTTCCATCACCGCGGGATGCGGGAACTTGGGAGCGTTGCCGAAGCCGCCGTTCTGGGGATCGAACATGCGCTCGGCGGTGTCAAGGATCTTGCCGATGACGTGCGGGGAGAAGTCGGCGGCGCGCCCGGCGAAGGTCTCCGCCTGCGCGATGGCGGAGAGCACTGCGTCCGCCGACTGCAGCACCTCGCCGTGCTTCTTTTCGAAGGCCTCGGCGATGGCCAGCAAGACGCGCTTGAAGCCGGGGCGGCCCCAGTGGTCCTCGGGCGGGAAGTAGGTGCCGCCGTAGAAAGGCTTGCCTTCGGGAGTGAGGAAGGCGGTGAGCGGCCAGCCGCCTTGCCCGCTGAGCGCCGACACCGCGGCCTGGTAGCGGGCGTCGATGTCGGGGCGCTCGTCGCGGTCCACCTTGATGGCGACAAAGCGCTGGTTGATGATCGCCGCGACCTCGTCACTTTCATACGACTCGCGATCCATGACGTGGCACCAATGACACCAGCGGGCGCCGATGTCGAGGAGGATGGGCTTGTTGTCGCGGCGGGCGGCGGCGAAGGCCTCGTCCCCCCATTCATGCCACCGGATGGGCTGGTGCATGGCGCTGCGCAGGTAGGCGGAGGCGGCGCGCTCCAGGGCGTTGGACATCCGCCTAGTCTAGCTCATTGAAGTCGCGCCCTCACCCCGCGAGCAGCTTCTTCGCGACGGTGCAGTACAGCTCCACCGCCTGGTGGAGCTGCTGCTTCTCCACGTACTCGTCGTCAGTGTGGGCGACGTGAATGGAGCCGGGGCCGAGCATCAGCGGCTCGCCCCACTGGTCGAGCGAAGGCGCGTCGGAGGTGAAAGCCGCCACCATGGTGGGGAGGCCGTCGAGCGTGCGCAAGCGGATGAAGGGGATCTCTAGGGTGAACTGCACCGTAGCCAGGCCCTTCACCGCGGCCTCGATCTCGCGGCGCAGCGGGGTGGAAGGGCCGATGAGGCGGTAGAGCAGGTGGGCCTGAGCGTGGTCGGGGACCACGTTGGGCGCCTGCCCGCCCTCGAGGATGCCGATGTTCAGCGTGCAGGCGCCGATCTCGGGGTCGCTGGGCAGAGGCATGGCGCGCAGGCGGGCCAGCGCTTCCAGCAGCTTGTCGATGGCGGAGTCGCCCAATTCCGGGTAGGCGGAGTGGGCGGACTTGCCGCGCGCGGTCAGCAACACGCGCAGCGTCCCCTTGGAAGCCAGCGCCAGCTTGTTCTCGGTAGGCTCGCCGTTGATGAGGAAGCGGGAGCCGGGGGCGCGGCGGTTGGCGACGGCGGCGCCCAGGCTGTCGCGCTCCTCGCCCACCAGGAAGAGCAGGCCCACGGCGATGTCTTGCAGGCGCAGGCGCTCGGCGGCCGCGATCTGGGCCGCCAGGATGCCCTTGGCGTCGCAGGCCCCGCGCCCGTAGATGCGCTCCTCGTCCTCGCGGGAGGGGAAGTAGGGCGGCACCGTGTCCATGTGGGTGGAGAAGACGAGGGCGGGCTTGGGCTTGCCGGGCACGGTGGCAAAGACGTTGAAGCGCTCGGGCTCGACCGGCATCTTCTTCACCGTGTACTCGAGCTTGCGCAACTCCGCCAGCAGGAACTCGCCCACCAGGCCTTCGCTGCCGGTGGTGGACTCGACGTCCACCAGCCGGCGGGTGAGGGCAACGATGTCCATGGGGAGTAAGGATAGCAGGAGGCCGCACCGAACGCTTGAGTGGGGGCACAGGGCATGCGCATCCGAAATCAAGCCCAAGGTCCTTCGACTCGTGGCCGCCGGCCCGCCAAGAACGCGGGCCGGGAAGAACGGGCGGCCACTCGCTCAGGATGACACCCCACAAAGGATCGGCCGCGAGAGCCGATCACCCACCCACGAAAGCGGGCGCAGCCGTTATGATGCTGTGCTGGCAGCAGGAGCCCTTCGGAGACCCTCGATGGCAGGTGAGATCCGCTCGCTGTTCCTGGAAGGCCCGGCGGGGCGGCTGGAGGCCCTGCTCAACGCCGGCGAGGCGGACGCCAGCCACGCCGCGCTGGTCTGCCATCCGCACCCGCTCTACGGCGGGACCATGCACAACAAGGTGGTCTTCCACGCCATGAAGTCGCTGAACGGCTTTGGCTTGCCGGTGCTGCGCTTCAACTTCCGCGGCGCCGGGCTGAGCGAGGGCGAGCACGCCCAGGGCAAGGGCGAGACCGAGGACGTGCGCGCGGCGCTGGAGTGGCTGGAGCAGGAGTTCCACCTGCCCATCGTCTTCTGCGGGTTCTCCTTCGGGGCGTCGGTGGGACTGCGCGCCGCCTGTCCCGACCCGCGGGTGGTGGCGCTGATCTCGCTGGGCACGCCGGTGCTGGTGGAGGGCCGCGCCTACAGCTACGACATCCTTAGCACCTGCGGCAAGCCCAAGCTGATGGTCAGCGGAGCGCGTGACCTGTTCGGACCGGCGGCGCAGCTCGAGTCCGTCTTCGCGCACGCCGCCGAGCCCAAGAAGTTGGTCATCATCGAGGGCGCGGACCACTTCTTCGACGGCCGCTTGCGCGAGATGCAGAGCGCCATCGAAACATGGCTCCCCGAAGCCGTGCCGGGATTGAAGAAAATGCCAGCCACGGATTGACACGGATCATCACGGATCGAAGGCAAAAGGGAAAAAGCAAGAGGCAAACTCTGCCGTCCCTGCGGGACTCGTCAATCTCCTGGCGCATGCTCCCGGCACTCACGTGCCGGGCTGGGTTCTGGCGCCCGCGGAGCGGGCTGTGGTCCTCACGGCCGAGTGCCGATGGCCGTTCTTAGCCTGCCCTGAGGCGAAAGCCGAAGGGACCAACGACTAACGACCAACGACTGCCTTTATAATCCCGCCGGGATGTCCGCGACCGGAAAAAGCAGCGGCGGCCGCGCGCGCGAGATGCGGGAGCAGGCGCGCGCTCTCTTTCAGTTCGCGCTGGCGGAGGCTTCCATCCCCAAGGCCTTCGAGCGCCACGTGCACTACAGCCGGGGCGTGCTGCGGGTGGCCGAGGACCTCTATGACCTGGGCGCCTACCAGCGCACCCTGGTGCTCTCCCTGGGCAAGGCCGGGCACAGCATGGCGGAGGCGCTGGCGGCGCAGATGGGTACGACCGCGAGCGGCATCGTGGCGGCGCCGGGAGAGATCAGCGCGCAGGTGCCCGGCTTCCGTTACTTTCGCGGCGGGCATCCCACGCCCAACGCAGAGTCGCTGCGCGCCGCCGACGCCATGCTGAAGGCCCTGGGCAACTGCGGCGAGCGCGCGCTGGTGCTCTTCCTGCTGAGCGGCGGCGGCTCCGCCATCGTGGAGAAGCCCATCGAAGAAGCCATCACGCTCGACGACCTGGCGGCCACCTACCGCGCGCTGGTGCTTTCGGGAGCGCCCATCGCCGAGATCAACGCCATCCGCAAGCACCTCTCGGCGGTGAAGGGCGGGAGGATGGCGCGGGCGGCGGGCGCGGCGCAGCAGGTCTCGATCCTGGTGCCGGATGTGCCCATGACGGCGCTGGATGCGCTGGCCTCCGGGCCCACGCTGCCCGACTCGACCACGGTGGAGGACTGCTACCGCATCGCGGCGCAGTACGGGCTGGCGGCGCAGTTTCCCGCGAGCGTGCGCGCGCTCTTCGAGAGTCGCGGGCTGGAAGAGACCCCGAAGAAGGACGACCCGGTCTTCCACCACGCGCGCTGGTGGCCGATCCTGTCGAACGAGACGGCGGAGAAGGCGGCGGCGGCCAAGGCCTCGCTCTCCGGCTTCGCGGTGGAGGTGGACAACTCCTGCGACGACCAGGAGTACGCGCGCGCGGCCGACTATCTCTTGGACAAGGTGCGGGAGCAGCGGCGGCGCGTGGGCCAGGCCTGCCTGATCTCCGGGGGCGAGGTCACGGTCAGCGTGCCCCAGGAGTGTGGCACGGGAGGGCGCAACCAGCACTTCGCGCTGTACTGCGCAGAGAAGATGGCGGGAGAGAAGCTGCTGGTGCTGAGCGCGGGGACGGACGGAGTGGACGGCAACAGCCCGGCGGCGGGAGCGGTGGTGGACGGGACGACGCTGGAGCGGGCGCGGGCGCGCGGGCTGGATGCGGCGGCGGCGCTGGCGAGATTCGATGCCTATCCTTTCTTCCAGTCGTTAGGGGATGCCATCGAGACCGGGCCGACGGGGAACAACCTGCGGGACTTGAGGATCCTGCTGGCGTGGTGAGGGCCGGCGCCTCGAAATGCCTTCGATCATCCTGAAGGGCGTGGAGAGAGTAGGGGTCCTTCGACTCGCGCTGCCCTGCGGCGAAGCCGCAGGGCAGCGCTCGCTCAGGATGACAAATTGAAAAGGGGCTCGTAGCCGGTGGGGCGCTGGCGCTACTGGCCACTAACCACTATCCACTCACCACTGTTCCTACGCGAAGAAGCGGGTGACGCCCTCTTCCAGGACCAGCTATCGTTCGACCCAACGGAAAAAACCGAGCCCGCCGTCTCGCTTTTAGCCCCCGAATTCCCTGTGATGATCTCGAAGGGGTCGGAGGGGGTAGGGGTCCTTCGACTCGCGCTGCCCTGCGGCGAAGCCGCAGGGCAGCGCTCGCTCAGGATGACAAATTGAAAAGGGGCTCGTAGCGGGGCGCTGGCGCTACTGGCCACTGACCACTATCCACTCACCACTGTTCTTACGCGAAGAAGCGGGTGACGCCCTCTTCCAGGACCAGGACGCGGGTGTGGACGCCGGCGGCGCGGGCCTCGTGGGCGAGCAGCTTCAAGGGCTCGTCCAGGGGCTCGTGGGAGAGGCGGAAGGTGCCGTAGTGCATGGGCACCAGCCAGCGCGCGCCCAGATCGCGGAAGGCGCGCACCGCGTCTTCCGGGTTGGCGTGGTTGCGGCGGAAGGCGGGCGGATTGTAGGCGCCGATGGGCAAGAGCGCCAGCTCGGGCTTGAGGCGCTTGCCGATCTCGCGGAAGCCGGG
This sequence comes from Terriglobales bacterium, assembly GCA_035624475.1. Taxonomy (NCBI): domain Bacteria; kingdom Pseudomonadati; phylum Acidobacteriota; class Terriglobia; order Terriglobales; species Terriglobales bacterium. The sequence continues at coordinate 2,179 of DASPRL010000279.1, read as the reverse complement.
GAAGTAGGCGGTATCGCCGGCGTGGTAGAGCGAGTGCTTGTGGTGCTGCACCACGAAGCCGCCGTAGCCGCGATACATGTCGCGGATGACGCGCGCGCCCCAGTGCTGCGAAGGCACGTGGGTGACGCTGAGGCCGTCGTGGTGGTGCTTCTGCCACCAGTCCAGCTCGATGATCTCGCGGAAGCCCAGGTCGGCGACCAGGTCGCCCACTTGGCGGGGCACGATGATGGCGGGCGCGGCGCCCGTCTTCTGCCGGGTGTGGCGGGCGAGGGCGCGCAGCGAGGGCCGGTGCAGGTGGTCGAAGTGGGCGTGCGAGACCAGCACCAGGTCGAGGGGTGGCAGGTCGCGCAGGCGCAGGCCCGGGCGGCGCAGCCGCTTGAGCACGAAGAGCCAGCGCGCGAAGTTGGGATCGATGGCCAGGTTCTTGCCGCCCATCTGCACGAAGAAGCTGGAATGGCCGATGAAGGTGACGGCCAGCTCGCCCTTGCGCGCCAGTACAGGGGTGCGCGTCTGCCCGATGCGCCGCTCCATGGCGGAGTGGCGGATCAGGCGGGTGAAGTTGCGGGCTCGCTTGCCCAGAGGTGCGGGGACCATGGAGTCCTCCTAGTTTAGCTCATCGGGCAGGGAGAGGATTGCAGAATGCAGAATGAAGAATGCAGATTGCGTCGGGGCAGTTGATTCTCCTGCCTCCGTCGTTTCTAATCGAGGACTGCGCAGGAGGGAAGGAGCGCTCATGAAGGTGGCATTCCTGGGATTGGGGATCATGGGGCGTCCCATGGCCGAGAACCTGGCCAAGGCGGGGCACGAAGTCACGGCGTGGAACCGGACGCCGGGCAGGGAAGCAGCGGGGGCGCGGCTGGCGGCCACCCCGCGGGAGGCCGCCGAGGGCGCGGAGGTGGTGTGGATCTGCGTCTCCGACACCGCCGCCGTCGAGCAGGTGCTCTTCGGGGAGAACGGCGTGGAAGGAGCGCTGCGCGAAGGCATGATCGTCGCCGATTCTTCGACCATCCTGCCCGCGGCCACGCAGCAGTTCGCGGAGCGGGTGCGCGCCCGCGGCGCCGACCTGGTGGACGCACCCATCACCGGCTCCAAGGTGGGAGCGGAGAGCGCGCAACTCATCTTCATCGTGGGCGGAAGGGAAGAGAGCGTGGCGCGGCTCGAGCCCCTGTTCGCGGCCATGGGCAAGAAGTACGTGCGCGTGGGCGAGAGCGGGCTGGGGGAGGCCGCCAAGCTGGCCATGAACCTGATGATCGCGCTCACCTACGAGGGCTTCGGCGAGGGCATCACCCTGGCCAGCAAGCTGGGCGTGCCGGCGGAGAAGCTGATCGAGCTGGTGCAGGCTTCGATGGTGCGCTCGGGGGTGGTGGACTACAAGGCGCCCTTCGTGCTGAAGCGCGACTTCTCGCCCAACTTCCCGCTGCGGCTGATGCACAAGGACATCCACCTGATGCTGGAGGCGGCGCGGGAGGCACGGGTGAAGCTGCCCGCGCTGGAGACGGTGGACGAGATCTACGAGGTGGCGGAGGAAGAAGGCCACCGCGACCTGGACTACGCCGTCACCCTCACCCTGCTGGAGAAGTGGGCGGGAGTGGAGGTCAAGTGAGAATGCAGAATGCAGAATGAAGAATGAAGAACTGAAATCGCGGCGGGGCAGGGTGTGGCGGCGGTGCGCGCTGCTGGGCGCAGGGCTGGTGGCGGTCTCGGTGGTGATGGCGAACTTCCAACCCTACGATTTCGGCGACATGCGCATCTTCACCTGGGCGGCGGTCGCCGGGATGGTGCTGCTGGGGGGCGCCGTGCTGCTGCTGGTCGCGCTCCTGGGATGGGTGGTCACGCGGCTGCGGCGGCGTTCTTCCTCCGCCCATCCCTGAGCGTCGGGCGTCAAGACAGGCTGCGCGCTTCCCTGTATACTGCTGGCAACCCTGGACCAGCCTGATCGAAGCCTTCCCTGATCTCCGGCCACCCCGGGCCTTGAAGCTCAACAAGGAAACGCCGAATGCTGATCCTGACCGCCGCCGCCCTGATCGTCTCGTTCTTATCCATGCAGCTTTCCAGCATGAGCACCACCATCTACCTGCATCGCACCATGGCGCACAAGGGACTGCGGCTGCATCCCGTGGTGATCTTCTTCATGCGGCTGCAGCTCTGGCTGTTCACCGGGATCGTGACCCGGGAGTGG
>DASPRL010000278.1 GCA_035624475.1 Terriglobales bacterium | reverse complement strand
TCCAACTGATGCAAGCCGCGCGCACGCGCGGCATGGAAGTGGCTATCGTCGAGGGCGAGCAGAAGATCGAGGAGTTGGAGAAACGCTCCCTGCAGCGGCCAAGGGTCTTCTACCGCCGCGAGCCCGAAGCCCAGCCCTTTGTCATTGCTAGACCCACCGCGCCCTGAGCGTCCGCCCGGCGTGACCAACGGCAAGAAACCAAGAAGAAACGACCTCTGGGGCAGGTGGCTGCCTGCCACGATCGCTAGGCGTAGCGGTTAAGCCCAGTTTTACGCGATTTACGGCTACCTTAACGGCTACCGAAAACGTATAGTAATTTCACCCATAACACTGGGAAAACCAAGATGCCGATTCTGGGTGGTATGTAGAATCAACGGTTTAGCCGCTGTTTATGAGGCTTTCAGGGCCACGGTGACCAATCCCTTCTTCGGCACCATCACCCAGTTTTCCGTCGCCGGTAGCCAGCCGCCAATCGAAGCAGGTCCCTCTCCCGGGATCGGAATTTCGCGCGCGGGGCGGGGTGGGCCGGAAGTTCTTACGCGGGGTGGGCGGCGGGGTGTCGAGAGAGTGAATCTCGTAGTTTTGCCAGTTGCGGCGGGGCTGGGATTCTTCTAGTTTGAAATCACCCTCCAGGCCCCTAACTCGGCTCAACTCAACCAACCTTCCAAGCAGAGCCAGTCCGACCAAATCCCCCAAGGAGCAGGACTATGCCGATCAAAAACCCGAAGGAACTGTTCGTGACGATGTTGAGCGATGTGCGGCAGAACACCGAGAAGATCACCAAGATCTTCCAGGAGTTCCTGCCGTTCGTGCAGGACCCCGACATCAAGCAGGCGCTGGAGGCGCGGCTGTTCGTGCAGGAGAAGATCCTGGCCACGCTCGACCAGTGCTTCAAGCTGATCGGGGAGCAGCCGGTGAAGCTGACGGGAAGGCTGTATGACGTCTTCCTGGAGGACTTCAAGAAGGAGCTGCAGGAAATCCAACTGCCGGTGGCCAAGCACCTGTTCATCCTGGCCAAGCTGCACCACCTGGTCAACTTCCGCATCGGCGAGTACAAGGCGCTGATCGCGGCGGCCGACATCACCGGGCACTACGGCGTGAGCGTGTTGCTGGAGACCTGCCTGGCCGACAAGATGGCGCTGGTGGAGCGCAACAAGGTGCTGCTGCGCAACCTGGTGGAGACCAAAATCGCGGAGCGGGTGGCTGCTTAGCCCGCTGTCCGCGCGCAAACCCGCGGGCCGCGCCCGTCCCTGAACCGCGGACGGTGCGGCCCGTTTTCTTCGAGCGTTGAGGGCGCGTGCCCGGAGGCTGGCAGCCCCGGCGGCCCAGTGGCAGACTCGAGACATGAGATCCTTCGTCCTCAGTTGCGCTCTCGTGCTGGCGGTGGTGCCCGCCTGCGGCGCGCAAGAGTCGGCCGCGGGGGACTGGAATGGCCTGATCCGAGGCGGAAAGTGCAAGGAAGCGCGGGCCCTGTGCACGCCCTGGCTGCGCGCGCCCGAGGCCGGAAAGCAGGCGGAGGGTCACAAGTGCCTGGCCAATGTCGAGCTCTGCGAGAGTGAGAGCGTGGTCTTCCTCCAGCCCAACGACCTGGGGGGCGCGGCCATGACCAGCAGCTACCCGCCGGAAGCGGTGGACAAGGCCCTGCAGCATCTGGAGGAGGCGCTCAAGCTGACGCCGCAGGACCTCTCGATCCACCTGGGGCGGCTGCACCTGCTGGAGATCTCCTTCCGCTATCCGGAGATGGCCAAGGCGCTGGATGACAGTTGCAGCACCTACAAGGGGAGCGAAGGCGTGGAGGTGTGGCTGGCGTACACGTCCGAGCTCTTCCAGCAGAAGCAATTCCGCGCCGCGCTGGCGCTGCTGCAGGTGCTAGACGAGCATTATCCCGACTCGCACCAGGTCCTGGGCAACATAGGCGCGGCCTATGAGATGCTCAGCCAGGACGAAGCGGCGATCCACGCCCTGCAACGAGCCGTGGAGCTGGCGCCCGCCGATCCCATCGACAACTGGAACCTCGCTCGGGCCTACGATTACGCCGGCAAGACCGAACTGGCGGAGCAGTGGTACAAGAAAGCCCTGAGCCTCGAGCCGGATGCGGAGAGGCGGAAGGGAAACGGCTGCCTCTACGCCGCCTTCGTCGAGCAGAAGCTGCATGACCGGAAGCGCGCCTGCCAACTGCAGCAAGCGAACTGCCCCGCCGAAGAGCAAACCGCCTGCGCCCCGGCGAAATAGGACCTCCTCAGCATGGCGGAAGCCGTGCCCGTCTCATCACTCGGCGAGAGCCCTTGCGGTGCGGCCAAGCAAGTCCTAAACTGTCGGTCCTGCGTCATTGCGGACCAAGAGCGGAGGCCGTAGAGTGCGCCCAGGAGAGCGAATGACGATGCGACGCGTGGGCATGATCGGGTTCGAGGGGCTGACCGCGCTCGACCTGGTGGGGCCGAGCGAGGCTTTCGCCAACGCCTACGTCGAGGACGCCGGCGGCAAGCCGCAGCGCGCCTACGAGATCGTGGTGCTGGGACTGACGCGCCAGTGCTTCACCGCCGCGGATTCGGGGCTGGTCTTCCGTCCCCACACCACGCTGGAGCGCGCCCCCGAGCTGGACACGCTGGTCGTCCCGGGCGGGCCGGGGCTGCGGGAGCCGGCCACGCAGGCGCAGGTGGCGGGGTGGCTGAAGCAGCGCGCGGGGAGGATCCGGCGAGTGGCTTCGGTGTGCACCGGGCTCTACGGCGTGGCCGCAGCCGGGCTGCTGGACGGGCGGCGCGCCACCACGCACTGGGCGCACGCCGCGGACGCGCAGCGGCGCTTCCCGCGGGTACGGCTGGAGCCCGACGCGCTCTATATTAAGGACGGCAAGTTCTATAGCTCGGCGGGGATCACCGCGGGCATCGACCTGGCGCTAACGCTGATCGAGGAGGACCTGGGGCCGCGGGCGGCGCTGGCGGTGGCGCGCGAATTGGTGGTGTACCTGAAGCGGCCGGGCGGGCAGGAGCAATTCTCCGAGCCGCTGCGCTTCCAGACGCAGTCGGCGGACCGCTTCGCCGACCTGGCGGCGTGGGTGGCGGGGCACCTGCGCCAGGACCTCTCGGTGGAGGCGCTGGCGGCGCGCGCCTGCCTGTGCCCGCGGCACTTCACGCGGCGCTTCAAGAAGGCCTTGGGGACGACCCCGGCGGACTTTGTGGAGCGGCTGCGGCTGGACGAGGCGCGCCGCCGCCTCTCCGCCCACGGGGAGACCATCGAAGAGGTGGCCGACTCGGTGGGCTTCCACAGCGGCGACGCCTTCCGCCGCGCCTTCGAGCGCCGCTTCGGAGTGACGCCCAGCGGCTACCGCGAGCGCTTCGTGCTGGGACGCGCCGCCGCGGGATAAGCGGGGCGTCATGGAGAACGGGAAGGGGAAGGGAGACGCCATGAAGCGAAGAGAGTTTCTACAAAAATCAGCGATGTTGGGGGCGGCGGCAGCCATCCCGGCGACGGTGCTGGGCAGACTGTCCGGCGGCGCACTGACCCGCGGCGCGGGCGCGGACGATGCGGCGGCCATCCCCGATCCCCTGCGCGCACCCGCCAAGGGCACCATCCCGGTCGCCTTCCTCATTTCCGACGACGCGGTGGTAATCGACTTCGCGGGGCCGTGGGAGGTCTTCAACAACGTCATGCTGCCCTCCCGGGGGCCGACCATGGACGACCAAATGCCCTTCCGGACCTACACCGTCTCGGAGTCGGCCGCGCCCATCCGCGCCTCTGGGGGGATGCAGATCGTCCCCGACTACACCCTGGCAAAGGCTCCGGCGCCGAAGGTGATCGTGATCCCCGCGCAGGAGGGTGCGGGCAAAGCCTCCCTGGAGTGGATCCGGCAAGCGTCCAGGGCGACGGACGTGACTATGTCGGTCTGTACGGGGGCGTTCGTGCTGGCCGAGACCGGCCTGCTGTCGGGGAAGGCCGCCACCACGCATCACGATTCCTATTCCGCCTTCGCCATGCAGTACCCCGACATCCGGTTGCGTCGCGGCGCCCGCTTCGTGGAGGAAGGCAACCTGGCGACCTCGGGCGGCCTGTCCTCGGGCATCGATCTGGCGCTGCGGGTGGTGGAACGCTACTTCGGCCGCGCGGCGGTGCAGTCCACCGTGTACCAGTTGGAGTACCAGGGGACGGGATGGATGGACCCGAATTCCAATCAAGAGTACGCGCAGAAGCGGGTCTCCACCGCCGAGCATCCGCTGTGCCCGGTGTGCGGGATGGACGTGGATCCGCAGAACGCCCCCAAGTCGGTCTACAGGGGCAAGACCTACTACTTCTGCTCGCAGGACCACAAGCAGCGCTTTGACCAGGCCCCGGAGAAGTGGCTGTGAAGCGCCGGACCAAGCCGGGCGGGGCCCTCCGCTTCTCCGGATCTCTGGGGGCGGTGCTGGGAGCGCTCCTGCCCCTGGTCCTGGCGTTCGCGGGCAGCGCGGGAACCGGGGCGAGCGCGCGGCCCACGCCGGTGGAAGTCATCATCCCGGCGCCGCCGGTGCCGGTGGCGGCGGAGGGAAAGCGCGTGCTCGCCTACGAACTGCACATCACCAACTTCGGCAGGGACCCGCTCCGGCTGCAGCGCATCGAGGTGTACGGCGGAGACGCGGAGCGACCGCTGGCCAGCTTCGAAGGCGCGGCGCTGGCGCAGATGGTCAGCCTGGTGGGACAGCCGATGAAGATGTCCATGTCCGCGGAGAAGGAGCCGGACGCGAGCCCGGATCTCGATCCCGGCCGCCGGCTGATCGTGTTCCTGTGGCTGACGCTGCCCCTGCCAGAGCGTGTGCCGGCGAGCCTGCGGCACCGCCTGTCATTCACGGTGGAGGGCGGGGAGCGGGCCGGCAAGGCATCGGAGATCGGCGGGATCGTCTCTCCGGTAGTCTCGGAAGGGGCGCCGCCGCTGCTCGAGCCGCCGCTGCGCAGCGGGGAGTGGTTGGCGGGCAACGGGCCGGGGAATTCTTCCGACCACCGCCGCGCCATCGTTCCTCTCGACGGGCGCGTCTACATCGCGCAGCGCTTCGCCACCGACTGGATGAGGGTGGGCAAGAACACCAACACCTTCCACGACTCGCGGGGGAAGAACGAGAACTTCTGGGGCTACGGCCAGCCCGTCTACGCGGTGGCCGACGGCGAGGTGACCGAGGCGGTGGACGAGTTCCCCGACCACCCGCCGGGCGAGCTGCCGCAGCCGGTGACGCTGGAGAACATCGCGGGGAATCACGTGATCCTGCGCATCGCACCCGGCCGCTACGTGCTGTTCGCCCACCTCAAGGCGGGCTCGGTGCGAGTGCGGCTGCACCAGCACGTCACGGCGCAGGACGTGATCGGCGAAGTGGGGGATTCCGGCCAGGCCACCGCGCCGCACCTCCACTTCCAGGTGATGGACGGGAACTCTCCCCTGGGCGCGGAGGGCGTCCCCTACCTCTTCCGCAGCTTCACGTTTCTCGGTCTGGGGCGCGACTTCGAAGAGGACAAGCATCCCTCCGTCCCCAGGCGGGACGAACTGCCCCTGGACGACGCCGTCGTCGCCTTCCGCTAAGGAGCGGTCGAGGTTTCCGTGGGCAGCTCTTTGTGGGCCGACCACTCTTCCCAGGAGCCGTCGTAGAGACGCACCTCGTAGCCCAGAGTGCGGGCGGCGAAGTAGACGCTGCTGGCCTGCTGCCCGATGTGGCAGTAGGCGATGACGCGGTCGCCCGGCTTGACCCCCGCCCGGCGGAACAGCTCCGCGAGCTGGTCCGGGGATTTGAGCTTGTGGTCGGTGTCGAAGAGATCGACGAAGGGCAGGTTGCCGGCCCCGGGGATATGGCCGCGGCGCTGGTCGCCGGGCCGGGTCTTGCCGGTGTAGTACTCCTGGTTGCGGGCGTCGACGATGGCCACGCCGGCGCGCTTGACGCCGGCCTTCACCTCGGCCAGGCCGGTGATGACGTCGGCCTGGGGGCACGGCGTGACCTTGCCGGGTTGGGCGGGGCGGGTCTCCTGGGTGGAGACCGGGCGGCCCTCCTTGTTCCAAAGCAGGAGGCCGCCGTCGAGCACCGAGGTCTGCGGGGCCAGGCCCATGGCGTCGAGCGTGAGATAGACGCGCGCGGTGGGCGCGAACCCTTCCCCCGGCGCGTAGAGGATGATGCGGGAGTCGTTGGAGACGCCGGCCCGGGCGAAGACGGCGGCGGCCTGGTCCATGGGCAGCAACTCCAGGGTGAGCCCGGTGGGACCGGTCATGAGATGGGTGTCCATGTAGGAGAGGAAGACGGCGCCGGGGATGTGGCCGTCGTCGTAGTCGTCCTTGCTGCCGACGTGGAGAACGACGAGTTTGGGATCGTGGAGGTGCTCGGCCAGCCAGGCGGAGGAGACCAGCATGGTGTCGCGGGTGCCGTGGCCGCCACAGGGCGCGGCCGCGGCGGGCTGGCAGAGACCGGCCGCAAGCAGCAGGGAGAGTGACAGCAGCAGCCCAAGACGCATGGTCGGATCCTCCGAGTGGGTCTGGATAGTGTACGCGCGCTGGCCGGGGCGAGTTCCGCCAGGTCCGGAATCGTCGGGAAAAGGTCGCAAACGGACGGCCAGGCTGCAGGCGGCGCAGGCGCCCGCCCGCTCCGATGGCCGGCAGGTACTCAGGCGGCGAAGGCCTGCTTCACCTGCGGCTGCAGCAGGTACCAGAGGATGAGGGCGTTGATGGCGATGCGGACCAGTCCGCCCACCGCCCCGATCACTCCGAAGGCAGGGAAGAGGTGGGAACGCAGCAGGACGGCGCCCAGGAAGCCCACGACTCCGCCCACCAGCCCCAGTCCGGAGAAGATCAGGGCGACGATGCGCGCCCACTCCTTGAGCGACCACAGGCCCCAGCCGACGACAACCGCCACCACGGCGAAGATCAGGCAGACCACGCCCGCGACCGCACCCAGCCCGGCCAGCACCGCCAGAGGTCCCATCTCGTGGGCGCGGGCGCCCAGGCCGGCGACGCTCATCATTCCGATGAACACCACGGCGCACAGCGTCAAAAACAATGCGCCCAGGAAATACAGGATGGAGATGACGGTGACCCCGGTGGGGCGTTGCATAGGTTCCTCCTCGGCAAGAACGGGCGGGTGGAGCGGAACGTTATCCCTCGATGCGCGGCGCGGTCAAGGCCTTTCGCTCGGAGAGGGCGGGGCAGCGGGCGGAGGGCGTGCGGACAGGCCGGGGGCTTATACTGATTGTTTTCCCGCGATGCCGGTGACTCTGGACGAACTCGTGGCTGCGGCGCGGCGCCGGGTGGAGCAGGCCAAGGCGGCCGGCGACTCCAGCCAGCTCTCCGCGCGGGCGGAGCAGCACGCGCCCCGCGGCTTGCGCAGGAGCCTGGAGCGGGCGCTGCCGGCGGGGCCGGCGGTGATCGCGGAGTTGAAGAAGGCGTCGCCGTCTCGGGGGACGATCCGGGGCAGCTTCCCGGTGGCGCGGCTAGCGGTGGAACTGGAGCAGGGTGGAGCAGCGGCCCTCTCTGTGCTCACCGAGGAGGAGCACTTCCAGGGCTCGCTGGCAAACCTGTGCGAGGCCTCGGCGGCCACCCACCTTCCCTGCCTGCGCAAGGATTTCGTCGTGGACGAGTTCCAGGTGCTGGAAGCGCGGGCGAACCGCGCGGATGCGGTGCTGCTGATCGCGGCCGCGCTGAGCGGCGCGGAGCTCAAGGCGCTGGCGCGCCGGGCGCGGGAGTTGGGCCTGGACGCGCTCTGCGAGGTCCACGATGAGCGCGAAGCGGAGCGCGCGGCAGCGGCCGAGTGCGAACTGATCGGGGTGAACAGCCGCGACCTGCGCACCTTCCAGGTGGACCTGGGGACGCTGGAGCGGCTGGCGCCGCGGCTGCCCGCGGGGGCGCTGCGGGTGGCGGAGAGCGGCCTGCGCTCCGGCGACGACTTGCGCAAGCTGCGCGACCTGGGCTACCAGGCCTTCCTGATCGGGGAGACGCTGATGCGGGCGGAGTCGCCGGGGGAGGCGCTGCGGCGGCTGATCGCCCAAGCCAAGGCCCCGCCTCTGGGCGCGCTGGGCGTGGTCTCGTGGCGGGCAGGGACGAAGGACTGAACTTCAGACGTCAGACCTCAGACGTCAGATATCAGCAGCATTCAGCCAACAAACTGCCAGCCACTAGCTGCAACTGGGAACTGGGAACGGGGAACTGAGAACTGGCCGACGGCCAACGGCCAGCGACCAAGGACCAACGACCGGGGTCATGACCTGGGTGAAGATCTGCGGGACCACCAGCGCGGAGGACGCGGCGCTGGCAGTGGAGGCGGGCGCGGACGCGCTGGGCTTCGTCTTCTGGGAGGGCAGCCCGCGGCGGGTGACGTCGCAGGCGGCGCGTGGGATCGTGGCCGGGCTGCCGGAGAAGGTGGAGAAGGTCGGCGTCTTCGTGGACGAAGACATCGAGCGCGTCTGGCAGGTGGTGGAGGAGGCGGGGCTGACCGGGGTGCAGTTCCACGGGCACGAGACCCCGCGGCTGATGAAGCGCTTCCTGGAGCGGGGCCGGCTGGATGACGAGGCGCGCACGGCGCGCACCTGGGTGTTCAAGGCCATCCCGGTGGGGGGCGAGCCTTACAGCGCGCTGCGCTACGTCAACGGCGCCGAAGAGGTGCTGAAGGCAGTGCTGCTGGATTCCGCCGGCGGGCGCGCGCCCGGCGGCACCGGCAAGGCCTTCGACTGGCAGGCGGCGCAGGCATTCGTGCTGGAGTTGGGCCAGCGCTTCCGCGTGGTCCTGGCGGGCGGGCTCAAGCCGGAGAGCGTCGGCCGAGCCATCGCGTTGCTGCATCCCTGGGGAGTGGACGTGGTGAGTGGGGTGGAGAGAGAGCCCGGGCGGAAAGATCCGGCCAGGGTGAAGGCGTTTGTGGAAGCGGCCAAGAGAATCGGGTGATCGGGTGATCGGGTGAACAAGAACCTTGAAACCTTGAAACTTTGAGACCTTGAAACATTCGACCAAGACGAAGAAGCAAGCGGCAACCCCCGGGCGCTTCGGGCCGTACGGGGGGCGCTACGTCCCGGAGACGCTGATGGCGGCGCTGGAGGAATTGGAGCGCGCCTACGAGAAAGCCCGGCGCGACGCCGATTTCCAGCGGCGCTTCCGGGGACTGCTGCACGACTACGCCGGGCGGCCTACGCCGCTCTTCCTGGCGCGGCGGCTGAGCGAGCACCTGGGCGGCGCCAAGGTCTATCTCAAGCGCGAAGACCTGTTGCACACCGGCGCCCACAAGATCAACAACTGCCTGGGGCAGGCGCTGCTGGCGGAGCGCATGGGCAAGCGGCGCATCATCGCGGAGACGGGCGCGGGGCAACACGGCGTGGCCACCGCCACCGTGTGCGCTTTGCTCGGCTTCGAATGCGTCGTCTACATGGGCACCGAAGACATGCGCCGGCAGGAACTGAATGTCTTCCGCATGCGCCTGCTGGGCGCCGAGGTGCGCGGCGTTGAATCGGGTTCGCGAACTTTGAAAGATGCGATCAACGAAGCCATGCGCGACTGGGTCACCAACGTCCGCACCACGCATTACCTGCTGGGCAGCGTGCTGGGCGCGCATCCGTATCCCGCGATGGTGCGCGATTTT
>DASPRL010000277.1 GCA_035624475.1 Terriglobales bacterium | reverse complement strand
CGATCATCCCGCGCGCGCCGAGCAACTGGCCACCGCCTACCTGCAGCAGAAGCCCAAGGACACCGAGATGATGTACTTGCTGGCCCGCGCCCAGCGCAACCAGAACCGCTACAAGGATGCCCTCCACACCCTTGACCAGTTGCTGGTTCTCGAGCCCACCAACCAGGACGCCCGCCACCTGCGCCGCACCCTGACCGTGGACTCCTGGCACTGGGAGGTGTCGGCCACCCACACCACCGACTTCCTCAGCCAGGGCCGCGATCCCCAGAACGAAGACTCCTGGCAGGTGCGCGGCCCCACCCGCCTGGGTTCGCTCATCGGTCGGGTCAGCCGCGCCGACGAATTCGGCCTGACCAGCTACCAGATCGAGACCGACTTCTATCCCCGCATCCGCCCGGGGACTTACGCCTACATCAATCTGGGCGCCTCCCCCGACCAGACCCTCTACCCCAAGTACCGCGTGGGCGCGGACCTCTACCAGAGCGTCGGGCACGGCTTCGAGATCAGCGGCGGCTACCGCCGCCTGCAGTTCAGCGACGACACCAACCTCTTCACCGTCGCGGTTTACAAGTACAAGGGCGACTGGCTCTTCATGGGGCGCGTCTATCTGACCCCCGACGACCTGGGCGTCTCCCACACCATCGTGGTGGGGGCGCGCTACTTCTTGGGCTCCGAGGGCACCCACGACTACATCGAGGTGCGCTTCAGCCGCGGCAGTTCGTTGGCCCTGGCGCGCACCACTTTGGATATCATTGGTCTGAACTCCACCCGCGTGACCTTGGAGGTGGATAAGACCATCGGGCATTTCGCCATCGATCTGAAGGGAGGAGGGGGCTCGGAGGAGTTGGCGCCCGGCAACAAGCTGAACCGCTTCACCGTGCAAGGCTCTCTCTACTATCGTTTCTGATGACCGACGCCACCAAACCCGGCGCAGCCAAGCCTCGGTCGTCCTCGGGAGGCGGGCTGGGGCGCGTGCTGCTGCCCCTGGCGCTGCTGGCCGTCTTCGGCGCCGCCATCTACGGGCGCCACTGGTGGGTGACGCGAAGCAGCCGCGCGACTCTCACCCAAGCCGAGGCGCAGAAGCTCGACGCCTCCAGCAAGGCCCTCATGGACCAGGGCCGCTATCAGGAGGCCCTGGCCCCCACCCTCGAGCTTTACCAGGCCTATCCCGAGAACCACATCTACATCGGCCACCTGGCCGAGATCTACGATCATCTCGGCCAGTACAGCGAGGAGGCGCAGTACTGGGAGAAGTACGTGGACCGGGCGCCCACCCCGGTGGAGGCCTGTCCCAAGTACGGCCAGGCCTACGCCAAGGCCGGCCGCGACAAGGATGCCATCGCCGCCTTCCAGCGCTGCCTCTCCTTCAGCCCCAAGAACTCCGATTCCTATTTTTACCTGGCGCACGCCCAGGAGATGGACGGGCAATGGGATGAGGCCGCCAAGAACTACGAGACGGGCCTGGCCATCTCCCCCGACTACACCGACCTCAGGCTGGGGCTGGCGCGCTGCCGCCTGCGCCAGGACCAGCCCGCCGAGGCCCTCAAGATCGCCAACCAGGTGCTGGCCAAGAATCCCAACAAGGCCGACGCCCTGCTCATCCTGGGCATGGTCTACCTGCACGATGACAAGCCCGCGGAAGCCAAGACCGCTCTGGAGCGCGGGGTCAAGGTGGCCGACACCGACCCCGACTTCCACCGCCTGCTGGCCCGCGCCTATGGCGACCTGAACGACAGCAAGGGCGAACTGCGCGAGTACAACCGCCTGGTCGAACTCTTGCCCAACGACAAGACCATCCGTGCCCGCCGCGACGCCCTGCAGGCCAAGCAGCCATGAGCTGGCGCGGCCCCCTGTTTTTCCTGGCCCGCTTCGTCTTCGCCGCCTTCTTCCTCATCACCTCCATCTACTGCCTGCTGGCTTACATCCCTTTCACCTACCAGCAGGTGGTGGTGGGCCAACTGCTGCCCTGGCTCACCACGTTCGTCCGCATCCATCCTTATCTCTACTGGGCGGCGCTGGCGGTGGTGGCGCCCACGCTGTGGTCAGGCTGGAAGCGCGCCCCCAAGACCACGGCCGCCTTCCTGCTGGCCATGGTGGCCGGTGGGGTGGCCCTGCTCCTCCATCCCGTCCTCTCCGGCCTGGAGAATGACCTCACCAGCCTCTACTGGTGCCTGGCGGCCATGCTGCCGTTGCTGGGGATGGCGGTCAGCGACTGGGTGGGACACGCGGCCGCGCTGCGCTGGACGGATGCCGCCGGCGGCGAAAACCGCCGCCTCTTCCGCACCGCCTGGATGTCGGCGCTCTATCTGGCGCCGTTGTACACGCTGGTGCTGGCGCTGCGCTCCTCCCTGGCCCACAGCCTGCACTTCACCGGCCAGCAGTGGGCCTGGGCCGCGGGCTGGAGCCTGATCTCCCACCTGCTCGCCTTCATGGCGCTGTTCATCGTGCTCGACCTGGTAGTGGCTCTGGCGGGAGTGTCCCGGCGCAAGCGCGGGGCGGAGTTCGTAGGCGTGACCCTGGTGGCCGCCGCCCTGCTTTGGCTGGTCTTCCGTGCCTTGGTCTTTCCGCCCATCTCGTTCCGCGGCTGGCTGGCCGACGGGGTGGCGGCCACGCTGGCCGCCTCCCTGGTAGCCTCGGCCACCGGCATCAGCATCCGCCTGGCGCACCCTGAGGACGAACTGGAGAGCGGCCTGGCGCTGCTGCTGCTGCCGCTGCGCTTCCTGCGCCGCCTGCCCGCCTGGGCCCGCGCGATCTTCTTCGTCCTGCTGGCGGCCGCGACCTGGTACCTCTCCACCGTGACCTCGCAACTGGACTGGGAGTACCTGCTGCAGAAGCTGGCGGCGCTGCTGGTGTGGACGATCACCTTTGCGGCCTTCTACTCCTTGCAGCGTCCGGCGGAAGGGAAGCGCAGTTCGCTCTGGCGCTATGGCGCGGCTGCCGCCGTCCTCGTCCTCTATATCGGCTTGATCACCTGGCAGCCGCGGGAGGCGGCGAGCGGCGCCGTCGAGAGCGAGGCCGCCGCCACCGTCGACGACTACGCCAATTACGACGTCTCCTTCCGCCTGGTGGATGAGCTGCTCTCCGGGCCCGGCGCCGGCTCCGCCGGCCAGCCCGGCAGCGGCGCCTTTTTCACCTTCCTGGCGGAGAACACCCACATCGCGCGCTCGCGTGCGGTGGCGCCGGTGGACATCCACCTGGTCGAACACCTGCGCGACAGCGCCGGCCCCAAGCCCCACATCTTCGTCTTCGTCATCGACAGCCTGCGCCGCGACTACCTGGGCGCCTACAACCCGGCGGTCACCTTTACCCCCAACTTCGACTCCTTCGCCAAGGACAGCGTGGTCATGCAGAACGCCTTCACCCACTACGGCGGCACCGGGCTCTCCGAGCCGGCCATCTGGGTGGGCGGCATGATGCTGCACAAGCAGTACGTCACGCCCTTCCTGCCCATGAACACGCTCAAGAAACTCGTGGATGCGGAGAACTACGACGCCTACGTCAGCAAGGACACCATCCTGGGGACGGTGCTCGGGCCCTCGCCCGAGATGCACGAACTCGACGCCCACCTGGCCACCATGTACTACGACTTCTGCAACACCCTGGGCGAGCTGACCGCCACCCTGGGAGCGCGCTCCGACCCGCGCCCGGTCTTCGTCTATACCCAGCCGCAGAACATCCACATCTCGGTGATCGACCGCGAGGGCCGCTCCGTGCCCCGGGGCGAGAGCTTTCCCCGCGGCTTCGATCCGCCTTACGCTTCCCGCGTCGCCCGCATGGACCGCTGCTTCGGCGATTTCCTCTCCTACCTCAAGAAGAGCGGGATGTACGACAACAGCATCATCATCGTGACCGCCGACCATGGCGATTCCCTGGGCGAGCGCGGACGCTGGGGCCACGCCTACACCGTCTTTCCCGAGATCGTGCGCGTGCCCCTGGTCATCCATCTGCCTCCGGCCATGAAGAGCAAGCTGGCCTACGATCCCCAGGCGGTCGCCTTCCTCAGCGACATCACCCCCAGCCTCTACTACCTGCTGGGACAGCGGCCCATCGTGCCCAGCCCCCTCTTCGGCCGGCCCCTGTTCACCGACACCCTGGAAGAGCAGCGGCCCTATGAACAGAACGCCTACCTGGTGGCCTCCAGCTACGCTCCCGTCTACGGCGAGCTGACGCAGAACGGACGCTACCTCTACATCGTCGATGCGGTCAACTTCAAGGATTACTACTACGACCTTCAGGGCGACACCCGTGGCGTTGGCGGCCGCGTCAGCGAGCAGTTGCGGGTGCAGCAGCGCGGCCTCATCAAGGAGCAGGTGCAGGCCATCGCCCGCTTCTACGGGCTCAGGTAGCCGCGCCCGCTCCGCGCTCCAGGGCGCCTCCTCTCAGCGAAGGTAACACAGGCCAGTTACCCTTAAGAATCATGGCTTTCTGTCGGCTGCTCGACTATACTCTGGCCACTTACCCGGGTATCGCCCATAGTCTGTTCGCAAGTTGGAGTTGTGGAGTCGGCCAAGGCAGTCCCTTGCTCAGGAGGGGCAATGGTCGGAGAGACCTTCGGTAGTTATCGCATCGAAGAGAAGCTGGGCGAAGGCGGCATGGGCGTGGTGTACCGCGCCACCGACACCGAACTCGATCGCCCCGTCGCCATCAAGACCCTGCTCTCCACCCCTTCCAGCATCCCCGAGGACGATCGCCTGCCGCGCTTCCTGCGCGAGGCCAAGGCCGCCTCCCGCCTGCAGCATCCCGCCATCGTCACCATCCACCAGTACGGCGTGCAGGGCGACACCCGCTTCATCGTGATGGAGTACGTGGAGGGCAAGACCCTGAAGAAGATCATCGGGGGCCGGCCCGTCCACATCAACCAGATCTGCGAGATCGCCATGCAGGTGGCGGACGGGCTGGCCCTGGCGCACGAGAAGGGCATCATCCACCGCGACCTGAAGAGCGAGAACGTGATGGTCACGCCGCGCGGCCAGGTCAAGATCCTGGACTTCGGGCTGGCCAAGCTGCGCGAGCCCGAGGCCCGCGACGACGCCGCCACCGCCGCCCAGTCCCTCACCCAGGCGGGCATGATCATGGGTACCATCACCAA
>DASPRL010000276.1 GCA_035624475.1 Terriglobales bacterium | reverse complement strand
TGGCTTGGCAGAAGGCGATCGAACTAGCCAAGACCATCTATCGCGCCGCTGAACAATTCCCTCGGGTGGAAGCCTACGGACTCACTGCTCAACTGCGCCGCGCCGCGGTCTCCATTCCCAGCAACATCGCGGAAGGCCAAGGCAGGCAGTCAACTGGTGAATTCGTGCAGTTTTTGGGCACGTCCCGTGGATCGCTGTTTGAAGTGGAAACCCAGATCGTGCTTGCTCGGGACTTCGGTTTTCTCAGCAAAGAAGCGGCCGAGCGAGTGCTGGCGGAGACGACGGAACTGGCGCGGGTGTTGCAAGGCTTGATTGCCTCCTTGAGCAAGCCACACCCCATCCGGGCCTAGTTCCTCTTCACGATCCACTATCCACTATTCACTATCCACTATGGATCTTGTCTTCTGTGGCACCCCGCAATTCGCCGTCCCCACGCTGGACAAGCTGGTGGAGGCGGGCTTCCGTCTGCGCCTGGTGCTGACCCAGCCCGACCGGCCCAGCGGCCGCAGCCTGGGGCTGGCGCCGCAGCCCGTGAAGCAGCGCGCCAGCGAACTCAGCCTGCCCTTGCTGCAGCCTGACAAGATCAAGAACAACCTGGACCTGCGCGCCGCCCTGGAATCCATCCAGCCCGACGCCATCGTGGTGGTGGGCTACGGCCGCATCATCCCGCCGTGGATGATCGCGATCCCCCGCTTCGGCAACCTCAACCTGCACGCCTCGCTGCTGCCCAAGTATCGCGGGGCCGCGCCCGTGCAGTGGGCCATCGCCTCAGGCGAGACCGTGACCGGGGTGACCACCATGCGCATCGATCCCGGCCTCGACACCGGCGACATCCTGTTGCAGAAGGAAGTCCCCATCGCCGCCGCGGACACCGCCGTCACCCTGGCGCCGCGCCTGGCGGAGCTGGGGGCCGCCCTCATGGTCGAGACCCTGCACGGCCTGCTGGCGGGGAGCATCCAGCCTGTCCCCCAGGACCACTCCCGCGCTACGCTCGCCCCCTTGTTGAAAAGAGAAGATGGACGCATCGACTTCCAGCGCCCTGCCGTCGAGATCTGCAACCGCTTGCGCGGCTTCCAGCCCTGGCCGGGGGCCTGGACCGGCTTTCGCGGCAAGCATCTCCAGGTGCACGCCGCGCGGCCGCTCGACCGCCTTCCTAACGTCCGCCCGGGCGAACTCGCCGTCCAGGGCGAGCGTCTGCTGGCGGGATGCGGCCAGGACACCGGCGTGGAACTGCTGGAGGTCCAGGTGGAGGGCAAGAGGCGCATGAGCGCGCGCGACTTCCTCCATGGCTATCGCCCGCAGCCGGGCGAGGTGCTGGAAGCTCCTCCCGCTACTTAGGGGGCACGGGCGCGCCCCCGCCCGGGCTTTCCTTGCCGTTGCCCGGGCCTTCGGTCGCGACCTCGAAGCGGATGGGAGTGTCGGCCGTGACCTTCTGCCCTGCTGGCGGCGACTGGTGCACGATCACTGCCCACGCCAGCTCGGCGTTCCTGGCCGCTGCCTCCGGGGTCAGCGCTCCGTTCTGCGGAGTCGCTCCGGGACCGACGAGATGCAGTCCCGCATCCTGCACGGCGTGGGCCGCGTCGCCCAGGCGCCTGCCGGTGAAGTCCGGCATCACGTAGCTCTCCGACCCGTCCTCCGAGTTGATCAGCAGGCTGACCTTGGGAGAGGCGGTGGGGGCGTTGGGAGGCGGGCTCTGGGCGATGATCTGGTCGGCGGGAAAGCCGGGGATCTGGCCCTCCGCCACCGTGCCTACGTCCAGGCCGCGGCGCTGCAGGTTGATCTCGGCGGCGCGCTCGCTCTGCCCCAGGACGTCGGGGACCATCACCCGCTGCGGGCCCAGGCTCTCGGCCACCCGCACTTCCCAGCCGCGCCGCACCCGGGTGCCCGGCTGCGGAACCTGCGAGACGATGCGTCCCTCCGGGACCTCGTTGCTGTAGAAGCGGTCTTCCACCGTGGGCCGCAGGCCGTGGGAGCCCATTTGCTCGCGGGCGGCTGCCGTGGTCATCCCCACCACCTTGGGGATCTCCACTTCCCGGCCGTGGATGGCGAAGCGCATGGTGATCAGCGCCGACACCAGCGCCACCATCATCAGGATCAGGGTCAGCAGCATCAGGCGGAAGATGCGCAGCATGGCGGCGGCTCGCTCTCTCCGATTGTACAGCGGATGCAAAGCCCCCGCCCGGCGTGAGAACATAGCAGGTTGCCGGAGCGGCGCCGCCCCGCGCCGTGCCGGCGGGAAAGGACGCCTGCCATGACCCGCGAGGAGATCAACCGCAAGCAGAAGGAATACGTCTTCCCCTGCGTCTCCACCTACTACGCCCAGCCCCTGGCCGTGGACCACGCCTCTATGCAGCACGTCTGGGACGTGGAGGGCCGCCAGTACCTGGACTTCTTCGGCGGCATCGTCACCATCAGCGTGGGCCACTGCAATCCCCGCGTGACCGCGCGCATGAAAGCGCAGATCGACAAGCTGCAGCACGTGTCCACCTGCTTCACCACCGAGGCCATGGTCACCCTCGCCGAGAAGCTGGCCCAGATCACCCCCGGCCAGCTCCAGAAGTCCTACTTCACCAACAGCGGCAGCGAGGCCGACGAGACCGCGGTGCAGGTGGCGCGCATGCACACCGGCAACCTGGAGGTCGTGGCCCTGCGCCACGGCTACAGCGGCCGCTCTTCCCTGGCCCGCGGCCTCACCGGCATGCACACCTGGCGCAAGGCCACCGTGGAGGTCGGCATCGTGCACGC
>DASPRL010000275.1 GCA_035624475.1 Terriglobales bacterium | reverse complement strand
GAGCGCCAGGCCGAAGCCGACAGCGAAATGCAGCCCGCGGGGGAGTAGGCGATCAGCCACCTGCTGCCGGTATTTTCAGACCCTGCTTTTTGTAGTTGTCATCCTGAGCAAGGCGAAGGAGCGCAGCGACCCGAGCTAGCGAAGGACCCCTATCGTGCCGGGAAGCCTCAAGGACAAACGCTTCTACGTCTACATCCTGGCCAGCCTCTCCGGAACCCTCTACATCGGCATCACCAA
The DNA here is from genome assembly GCA_035624475.1 of Terriglobales bacterium. Lineage (NCBI taxonomy): Bacteria > Pseudomonadati > Acidobacteriota > Terriglobia > Terriglobales > Terriglobales bacterium. Next base: position 7,990 of record DASPRL010000275.1, on the reverse strand, counting down.
CAACCTGGCGCGCCGCGTCTACGACCACAAGGAGGGTTTGATCTCCTCGTTCACCGCCAGGTACAAAGTGAATCGGTTGGTCTACTTCGAGACCTTCAAGTATGTCGGTAACGCCATTGCGCGCGAGAAGGAGCTTAAGGGCTGGCTGCGGGCGAAGAAGATCAGGCTGATCGAATCGGTGAATCCTTCTTGGCGTGATCTGAGCAGGGATTGGGAGCGCAAGTTCAAAGGCCCGTCCGGGGAATAGGGGTCCCTCGCTAGCTCGGTCGCCCGCAGAGCGGGCTCCCTCGCCGCGCTCAGGATGACAATTCCTAAGCGTTCGACTTCATTTTGACAGCGCGTTTCTCACGGAATTTGACTCGCTGCGCTCAGGATGACAATCCCACAGGGCCGGCCCTTGCCAGCATCGTCTTCCCCACAGTAGCCTAGCTCTCATCGCGTGATCGGTGAGGAGGTCACGCCCCATGCCCGACCGCCGCCAGAGCTACGACCTCGACGTGGTCAAGGTGCCCAAGCAGGACCCCGGCCTGCGCGTGCACAACTGGAACGAGGTGTACGACGGCTACACGCCGGAGCTGGCGGTGCTGGAGGCGCAGCGCTGCCTGCTGTGCGAGCACGCCCCCTGCATGCTGGCCTGCCCCGTGCAAAACGATATCCCCGGGGCGCTGTTCCTGGCCGCCCACGGCGACTTCCTGGGCGCGGCCGAGAAGTTCGCCGAGACCTCCAACTTCCCCGACGTCTGCGGCCGCATCTGTCCCCAAGAGAAGCTGTGCGAGGGCGCCTGCGTGGTGGGGGCACAGAAGCCTCCCATCACCATCGGCAAGCTGGAGGCCTTCGTCACCGACTACCTGCGGCGCAACTACGGCTACTTCCGCCGCCCGCAGGCGCCGCCCACGGGACACCGGGTGGCGGTGATCGGCGCCGGGCCGGCGGGGCTGGCGGTGGCGGAGGAGCTGGCGGTGCGCGGCCACGCCGTCACCGTCTTCGATGCCTGGCCCATGCCCGGAGGCCTGCTGCTCTACGGCATCCCCAACTTCAAGCTCGACAAAGAGATCGTGCTGGAGAAGCTGCGCGCGCTGGAGGAACTGGGCATCCGTTTCGTCTGCAACTATCGCGTGGGCCGCGAGCATCCGGTGGACGCCCTGCTGCAGCAGGGCTTCGGGCTGGTCTTCCTGGGCTACGGCGCGGTGAAGGGCGGAGAGATGAAGATCCCCGGCGAGGAGCTGAAGCACGTCTACCAGGCCACCGAGTACCTGGTGCGCGGCAACCTGGAGCACGACCTGCTTCCGCCGCCGTGGCAGGACTCTTCCGACCCGCGCCCGCACGCCGGCGCGGTCACCATCGTGGTGGGCGGGGGCGACACCGGCATGGACTGCGTGCGCACCGCCCGCCGCTTGAATCCCGCCGGCAAGGTGTACTGCGTCTACCGCCGCACCGAGTCGGAGATGGCCGGCCGCGCCGAGGAGCGCGTCCACGCCAAGGAAGAGGGCGTGATCTTCGAATGGCTCACCCTGCCTGTGCGCTTTCTGGGGAACGAAAAGGGCGAGGTGCGGGCCGCCGAGTGCATCCGCATGCAACTGGGGGAGCCCGACGCCAAGGGCCGCCGCTCGCCCGTGCCCGTCGAAGGCTCCAATTTTCTCCTGCCCTGCGACACCGTGGCCCTGGCCATCGGCTACAGCGCCGAGACCGAGGTCCCGGAGACCACCCAGCACCTCGAAGCCACCAAGTGGGGCACCATTCTCGTGAAGTCGGAAGAGACGGGCGAGACCTCGCGCGAGGAGATCTACGCCGCCGGGGACGTGGTGCGCGGCGCCGACCTGGTGGTCACCGCCATCGCCGCCGCCCGCAAGGCGGCCCTGCAGATGCACCAGAGGCTGCTGGCGCGCGCCGCCCCCGACCCCGACGACTGGCTCTAGCGCCCGGCTGGAGGCCTCACCCCTTCGCTGCGGCCAGATCGAACGGCAGCTTGCGCAAGCGGATGCCGGTGGCCGCGAAGACGGCATTGGCGACCGCGGGCGCGATGGGCGGGACGCCGGGCTCGCCCATCCCGCCCAGTTCGGCGCCGCTGTCCACGATGTGCACCTCGATGGCGGGCGCCTCCGGCATGCGTATGAGGTCGTAGCCGTCGAAGTTGGTCTGCTCGGCGGCGCCCTTCTTGATGGTGATCTCCCCCTTCAGCGCGGCCGAGAGCCCGAAGACGATGGCGCCTTCGGTCTGCGAGCGCACGCCGTTGGGATTGATGGCCCGCCCGCAATCCACCGCCGCCACCACCCGGTCGACCTTGATGTTGCTGCCCTTCACCGTGACCTCGGCCACGTAGGCGATGTAGCTGTCGAAGCTGTTGAAGGCGGCCACGCCGCGCCCGCGGCCTTGCTCGATGGGCTTGCCCCAGTCCGAACGCGCCACGGCGGTCTCCAGCACCTCGCGCAGGCGCTCGGCGTAGCGCGGGTTCGCGGGGTTCTTTCCCTGCTGCGCTTGGAGCAGCTTGCGGCGGAACTCGACGGGATCGGCCTTGGCGGCCGCTGCCAGCTCGTCCACGAAACACTCGACGGCAAAGCCGTTGAACGAGTTCTCCACCGAGCGCCACCACATGCGCGGCACGCCGCTGGCCACGGGCGCGTATTCCAGGCGGAAGTTGGGGATGGCGTAGGCGTTGCCCGCGCCGCCGACCTCCTGCTGCTCCGGCGGGGCCGACGGCTGCCACCACGCCCGGATGGAGGTCGAAGCCAGCCGGTCGAGCCAGGCCACCGGATTCCCCTGCGCGTCCAGCCCTCCGCTCATGCGGTGGCAGGCGGCGGGACGGTAGAAGTCGTGGGCGATGTCGTCTTCGCGCGACCACACCAGTTGCACCGGCTGGCGTATCACGTCGGCGATCTGCGCCGCCTCCACGCCGAAGTCGGTGTGGTAGCGGCGGCCGAAGCCGCCGCCCATCCAGGTGGTGTGCACCACCACGTCCTTGGGGCTCAGCTTCAGCAATTGCGCCACTGCGCCCTGGATCCAGTCGGGCGACTGGGTGGGCGCCCACAGCTCGATCCCGTCCGCGGTGCGGTGAGCGGTGAGGTTCATCGGCTCCATGGTGGCGTGCGCGAGGAAGGGGAACTCGTACACCGCCTCCATGCGCTTGGCAGCGGAGGCCAGCGCCTCGTCCACCTTGCCGTGGTCCACGATGCTTTTCCCGGGAGCGGTGGTGGCATCCAGGAGCTGCCGCCGCAACGTGGCGGAGTTCTCGCCGGCGTGCGGGCCGTGGTCCCAGGTGATGTCCAAAGCCTCGCGGCCTTTGAAGGCGGCCCAGGTGTTCTTCGCCACCACTGCGATGCCGCCCGCAGTGAAGCTCTGCTGCACCGGCGGCACCTCGAAGACCTTGACCACGCCGGGCACGGCCATGGCCTTGGTCGCGTCGAAGCGCGCAGGCTTGCCGCCGAAGGTGGGACAGCGCGCGATGACCGCGTACACCATCCCCGGCAGGCGCGTGTCCAGCCCGAAGCGCGCCGAGCCGTTCACCTTGGAGGGGACGTCGATGCGCGGCACTTCTTTGCCGATGAGCGTGAACTGCGACGGGTCTTTCAGCTTGACGGAATCGGCGCTGGGCAGCGGCAGAGTAGAAGCCACTTTGAACAACTGAGCATAGGTGGCCTTGCGCCCCGAGCCCGCGTGCGTGACCATGCTGTCCGCGGCGGCACACTCGCTCTCCGGGACCTTCCATGGCTGCGCCGCGGCCGCGATCATGAGCGCGCGCAGCTGGGCGCCGGCCGTGCGCAGCGGCTCATAGCCTTCCATGGTGCTGCCGCTGCCCCCGGTGCCGAGATGCCGGTAGAGCTCGGGATCGGTCTCCGCCTGCACGATGCTGACGTCGTTGAAGTCCACCCCGGCCTCGTCGGCCAGGATCATGGGCAGGCCGGTCGAGATGCCCTGGCCCATCTCCGACTTGGCCACGATGAGCCCCAGCTTGCCGTCGGGGGTGAGGCGCACCCAGGCCTGGAAGGGACCGGACTCTGCCGGCCCGCGCATGCGCGGTACCCCTGCCTGTCCGAAGAGGCGGGGGAGCTTGATGCCGATGACGATGGCGGCGCCGGCGGCGGCTCCGCCCGCCACGAAGGCGCGGCGGCTGACTTTCATCGCCCACCTCCGCCCGCGGCCCGGTGGATGGCTTTGCGGATGCGTCCGTACATGCCGCAGCGACAGAGGTTGCCGCCCATCTCGCGGTCGATGTCGTCGTCCGTGGGATGCGGCTTCTGGCCGAGCAACGCCGCCGCCTGCATGATCTGTCCCGGCTGGCAGTAGCCGCACTGCGGCACCTGCTCCGCGATCCAGGCGCGCTGCAGGGGATGGGAGCCGTCGGGAGAGAGCCCTTCGATGGTGACCACCTTCTTCTTGCCCACCGCCGAGACCGGGGTCTGGCAGGCGCGCACCGCCTCGCCATCCAGGTGCACGGTGCAGGCGCCGCACAGGCCCAGACCGCAGCCGTACTTGGTACCGGTGTAGTTCAGGAGGTCGCGCAGGACCCACAGTAGCGGCATGTCCGGTTGCGCCTGTACCTCCCGGAGCTTGCCATTGACGGAGAGCGAGTAGCGGGCCATGCCCACACCTCCTGCCGGTCGCGAACGCGGCGCAGAAGTGTTCTATGCCATGTTTCATGACGGGACGCAATCCCCCGGGGACGAAAACGGCGGGCGGCCGCTAGAGGCCCAGCTTCTTCACTTCCTCGTTGTAGTACTTGCGGTAGAGGATGCTCCACTCCTCGGAGCCTTCGATGATGGTGCGCTTCTGGTGCTCGATCTTCTGCCGGGCGGCGAGATCGATCTTCTCTTCCTGCTTGAGCAGTTCCTCCAGCAGGCGGCGCACCTCCATGCGGATGGAGTTGCGGTCCTCGAGGAACTCCACTTCGTCCATCTCCGCCAGGGCGTCGGCCACGGCGTGGGCCAGCTTGTTGACCTTGTCGCGGCTCAGCCTCACAGCACCGCCTTGTACTTGCGCACCAGCTCGCCCTTCACCTTCTTGAACATCTCCTGATAGCTGGCGCCGCTGGTGCGCATCTCTTCCTGGTACTGCTCCAGGATGGCGCGGACCTCGTCGTTGATGCGGTCCTCGACCGTCATCTCCTCCAGCAGGGCGGCGTGCACGCGCTCGGTGACCTTGGGCAGTTCGTGGGTCGCGATGAACTCGCCCGCGACCAGCTTCTTGGCGACTTCGCGGCCCAGGTAGGCTACGTATTCTTTCGAGAGCAGCATGCGAAACAAAAAAGTCTATCACAGCGGGCGCGCAGGTCGCGGCTTGTGCGGGCAACTCGCGGTGTTGAGGCACGCTTCCGCCAGGCGCAGGCGCTCCACCGGCTTGCCCGCCACCAGGTGCGACTCGATGATCTCGTCCACGTCCGCCACGGTCACGCCTCCGTACCACACGCCCTCGGGATAGACCACCAGGTTGGGCCCGTGCTCGCACTGGTCCAGGCAGCCGGCCTTGTTGGCTCGCACCCGGCCCTTCAGCCCGCGCGCCTTCAGCTTCTCCTGGAAGGCCTTCTGCAATGCGGCCTGGCCCGCGGGATCGCAGCAGCCGCGCGGGTGCCCGCCCTCGCGCTGGTTGCAGCAGACGAAGATGTGCCTCTCGAATCGCGCCACGTTGCTAGCTTATCAGGGCTGGCGAGCCGCTAGAAGCCAGCGGCGAGTAGCTGGAGTATGATGTTGCTTACACCGGACAGCCGATTCCCATGACCGACGACCTGACCTCGCTCAAAGACGACATGACCGCCTTCATCGAAGGCCACGGCATGCGCCGCTTCCGCGGCTACGTGGACGAGGAGATCCACAGCATCAACTGGGGCGAGGAGAACGAGAAGAACCCGGAGGGCTGGAAGGACTTCGTGGAGCTGGCCAAGGCCGCGGGCGCGCCCTTCCTCACCATGAACGCCGTCGTCCTCGACAAGGAGGACGTGGACTACCTGGTGGAGCGGCTGCGCAACGCTGTCAGCGCCAACGAAGAGGATATGGAGGAGGCGCGCTGGCTGCGCTCCTACATCGGCAAGACCGGCTTCATCCAGATCGGCTATCCCTTCCAGGGGATCATGTTCCTGCACGAGGTTTCCACCGACTGGTACGACCGCTACCAGCGCCTGCTCGACCTGGCCGACGAGTTCGGCGGCATCACCATCGACGAGTCCGACCAGGACGACGAGCGCTGACCCGTGCGCTGGGTCCTGCGCCAGCCGGAGCCCGCCGCCGTCGAGCGCCTGCAACGTGAGCTGAACCTTCTCCCGCCCCTGGCCCGCTTGCTCGTGCTGCGCGGCCTGGGCGAACCCGAAGCCGCCGCCCGCTTCCTCGCTCCCGCGCTCTCCCAACTGCACTCGCCCTACCGGATGCTGGGCATGGAGCGGGCGGTCACGCGTCTCCAGGCCGCCCTCGCCGGCAAGGAATCGGTCCTCATCTACGGCGACTACGACGTGGACGGTACCACCGCCATCGTCATCCTGAAGACCGCCATCGAACTGCTGGGCGGCTGCGCCGACTTCCACGTGCCCCACCGCATCCGCGAGGGCTACGGCATGAAGGACGACGTGATCGAGCGCGCCGCCGCCGCCGGCGTGCGCCTCATCATCAGCGTGGACACCGGCATCCGCGCCTTCCAGGCCGCTGCGACCGCGCGCCGCCTGGGCGTGGACCTGATCGTCACCGACCACCACCTGCCGGCGGCGGGCGAAGGCGTGCCCACGGCCCTGGCCGTGCTCAATCCCAACCAGCCCGGCTGCGGCTATCCCTGCAAGGCGCTCTGCGGCGCGGGCGTGGCCTTCAAGCTGGCGCAGGCGCTGCTGGAGAAGGCGGGGCGCCAGCGCCTGCTGCCCTCCTTTCTGAAGATGGTGGCCATCGCCACCATCGCCGACGCGGTGCCGCTGACCGGCGAGAACCGCGTGTTCGCGCGCCTGGGGCTGGAGGGCCTGCGCGCCCCGGTGAATCCCGGGCTGAAGGCGCTGCTCGGGGCGGCGCAGCTCGAAGGCACGCGCCCCCTGACCTCGACCGACGTAGCCTTCCGCCTGGCCCCACGGTTGAACGCCGCCGGGCGCATGGACGTGGCCCGCGACGTGATCGAATTGTTCACCGTGCGCGACGCGGTGCGCGCCGGCGAGATCGCGGAGCGCTTGAACCAGCTCAACGCCGAGCGCCAGCAGGAGGAAGCGCGGATCCTGGCCGAGGTCCACGCCCAGCTCGATTCCGACGCCGCCCTGCGCGACGCCTTCTGCATCGTGGTCGACGGAGACCGCTGGCATCGCGGCGTCATCGGGATCGCCGCCACCCGGGTGGTGGAGCGCTTCGGGCGGCCCGCGCTGGTGCTGGCCCGCGAAGAGAGCGAGGCCTACGGCTCCGGGCGCTCCATCCCCGCCTTCCACCTGCTGGAGGCGCTGGAGTCCTGCCACCAGCTCTTCACCCGCTTCGGCGGACATGCGCATGCCGTGGGCTTCGCGCTGCCGGTGGAACGGGTGCCCGCGCTGCGCCAGGCCCTCGACACCTACGCCCGCGCCCGCCTCACCCTCGCCGACTTCGAGCCCGTGCTCAACCTGGACGCCGAGCTGGAGCTTGACCAGGTCACCCCCCAGCTCTACGACGCGCTGCGGCAGATGGCGCCCTTCGGCATGGAGAACCCGGAGCCCGTCTTCGCCGCCCGCAACCTGCGCCTCGCGCTGCCGCCGCGCATCCTCAAGGAGAAGCACCTCAAGCTGAAGGTGGCGGCCGCGCCCAACGCCCGCGCCCTCGATGCCCTGGGCTGGCGCATGGCCGAGCGGTTACAGAATGACGCCCTGGTCCCCGGCGACCGCCTGGATGCGGCCTTCATCCTGGAAGAGAACACTCACCCCGACTTCGGCGGGCTGCAACTGGTGCTGCGCGACTTCGCGCGGGCTTTACAGCCGCCCGCGGCGGCGCTATAGTGCCCCGCCATGTCGCCCGAAGGCACCATCTTCTGCGTGAAGTGCGGGACGCAACTGCCGGCCTCGGCGCAGTTCTGC
>DASPRL010000274.1 GCA_035624475.1 Terriglobales bacterium | reverse complement strand
GCCGCCCGAAACTGCCTTGAGCACGTAACGCAGGGGATCCGGAGTTGCCTCCAGCAGGCGCAGGTCCTTACGCTTGGCGAAGCGCTCGCGCGCGGCCGGATCAAAGGCGGAGGCGATGATGCACTCGATGAACAGCGCCACCCCGTTGTGGCGCAGGCCGGCGATGGCCTCGGCGGTGGGGCCGTCCACCGGGCGGTTGAGCGCGATCACCCCGCCGAAGGCGGAGACGGGGTCGCCGGCAAAGGCCCTCTGGAAGGCCTCGATGGCGTCTTTCCCGGTGGCGCTGCCGCAGGGGTTGGTGTGCTTGATGATGCAGCAGAAGGGCTCGTCGAACTCCAGCGCGAGCTCCCAGGCCGCCTGCAGGTCCACAATGTTGTTGTAGGAGAGTTCCTTGCCCTGGAGCTGGCGGCCATTGGCCACGCCGCGGACGGAGCCGTCAGAGTACATGGCGGCCTTCTGGTGCGGGTTCTCGCCGTAGCGCAGGTCCATCACCTTGCGATAAGAGAGGCGCAGGGTCTCGGGAAACGCGGCGGGCGGCCCCAGTTCGAGGTGACCATCCTTGGCTGCCACGCGCTCCAGGGTGGAGGCGATGGCGGAATCATAAGCGGCGGTGGTGGCAAAGGCCTTCTGCGCCAGCCGCCACTGGGTTGCCAGGGAGAGCGCGCCGCCGGACTTTTCCATCTCCTCGGCCAGGGCGGCGTAGTCGGCGGGCGAGGTGACGACCGCAACGTCCTGAAAGTTCTTGGCGGCGGAGCGGATCATGGAAGGCCCGCCGATGTCGATGTTCTCGATGATCTCCTGGAACTCCGCGCCGGGTTGCGCCGCCGTTTTCTCGAAGGCGTAGAGGTTGACCACCACCATGTCGATGGGCAGGATGCCGTGCTGGGCGACGGCGGTGCGGTGCTCCGCCTTGGCGCGCAAGTGCAGGATGCCGCCGTGCACCTTGGGGTGCAGCGTCTTGACCCGGCCGTCGAGCATCTCGGGAAAGCCGGTGAGTTCGGAGATGTCCTTCACTGCCACACCGGCCTCGCGCAGCAGCTTGGCCGTGCCCCCGGTGGAGACCAGCTCCACGCCCAGGGCGGCGAGGCGGCGGGCGAAGTCGGCGACCCCGGTCTTGTCGGTGACGCTGAGGATGGCGCGCTGGATCCTGGACACGTTCCCCCCCTTGGGCGACGGGGAGCCGCGCTTCGGAGGCATCGCGGCCGCGAAGGCGGGCTCCGGTTCGATTGTGGTTGGTAATGCGTTCGCGAGCGCGGCCGGGCCCGCCGCGCTCCTGGGACTCACGTCTTGGCCTTGGCTTTCAGCCGCACTTGGCCCTTTTCCACTTCCACCGAGTATTCCACCGAATGGCAGCCGTAGTCCTTGCGGATCTGCTCGGTCTTCTTTTTTACGAAGGCCTTGAACGAATCGAAGTTCCCCCCGGCTCCCGCGGCCTCGCCGGACTGCTTCCTGGCGTCCATCATGGCGTCGAACAGCTTCTGCACGTTGTCGTGCTCCTTCTCCACGTCGGAGCAGTGCACCCGGAAGGGCTCCGGGGCGACCTGGCCCTCGGGGGCCTCCTCTAGGGCCTCGGCGGCCGCCTGCTCCTCTTCGCGGCGCATGCCGGCGATGCCCAGCACGGCGTCCTGGGGCCGCTGGTAGCCCTCCTCCTTGATGCGCAATTTCTTGCGCCAAAGGTCGCTGAACAGGGCGTATTTCTGCGCGATGGAGTTGTACCGGAAGCGCTGAGCGAAGTTCAGGCGCTGCGAGTCGCTGTATTTCTTGAGCAACGACTTCACCCGCCACTCCGTGTCCTCCGGAGGCTTCCGGGAGCCGCCCCCGAAGAACATGTCGTACTCGATCTTGAGCCGGCGCAAGGCTTCGTCGAGGACATTCAGTTCCTCATCGACCGTCACAAGTCACCCCGGGGTGGAAAAGCGGACTATACCACTGAAAATCATACCCGACCAGCGGGCGGGTGGGGAGTCGGCCACGGCCGCGCGCACGCGCGCCGACGCCGGCCGCAGAGGTGTGGAGCGGCCGCTAGCGCCCGCCGCTGGCGGCCATCTTCTTCACCATGGCCAGCACCAGCTTGCGGTCGCTGTCGTTGAGGCTGGAGGAATACCGCCGGATCTGGGTGAGGAAGCGGACCTCGTCCTCGCTCAATTGGGGGATGTTCTTGGCGTGCCCGTTGTCGTTGACGTGCTCGGCGAAGAAGTGGGCCAGCGGCATCTCCATGGCCCCGGCAATCTTGGCCAGCGTGTCCAGCGAGGGGATGGTGTGACCGTTCTCCACCCGGGAAAGGTAGCAGCGCAGCAGCCCGGTGCGCTTCTCGATGTCGCCCTGCGACATCCCTTTTTGCAAGCGAAAATTCCGAATGGTTTCGCCGATATTCATATCGGGCCGGCCAACCAGGTCATCCAAGGGCGTTCGGGGAGTGCGGGAATAGTAATCAGGGGGCAACCGGGTTGCAAGCAGAATTTTTCTTTCTCGATACCCCAAGCGCGCGCGCTGCGGCCGCGCCCGGCTTCACTTCCGGTGCAGGTCCAGCTCCAGGTAGAGGGTGTGCGGCATGGGATTGTCGCGGTAGGGCAGGATCTCGCAGAAACCCAGCCTGCGGTACAGCGCCACCGCGCTCTGCATCTTGTCGGCGACCGTGTCCAGCCGCATCTTCTCGTAACCGAGGGCGCGGGCCTCGGCGATCACGGCGTCGGCCAGCGCCCGCCCCACGCCTTTGCCCTGGAAGGCAGGACGCACGTACAGGCGCTTCATCTCGCAGATGGACTCGCTCAGCGGGCGCAGGGCCACGCATCCCGCCGGCTCTTCGGCTCCTTCGGCGTGGGCCAGCAGCAGCCGCCCCGCGGGCGGCGCGTACTGCCAGGGAAGCTCGGCCAGCTCCTTGTCGAAGCCCTGGAAGCACAAGCTGAAGCGCAGCCACTGGGCGTATTCCAGGAAGAGCTCGCGCGCGTGCTCGATCTGCTCCGGGGTCTCGGCCCGCACGACCTGGAGCGCGACCGCCTTCACCCCATCACCATCCCGCCGTTCACGTTGAGCACGTGCCCGGTGATGTAGCCGGCCTCGTCGGAGGCCAGGAAGCGCACCGCGTGGGCCACGTCCAGGTCGCTGCCCGGCCGTCCCTGGGGGATGGCCTTGAGCATGGCCTCCTTCTGCTCCTGGGTGAGGCCCTCGGTCATAGCGCTTTCGATGTAGCCCGGGGCCACGGCGTTGCAGGTGATGTTGCGCGAGGCCACCTCGCGCGCCACCGCCAGGGTCAGCCCGATCAAGCCAGCCTTGGAGGCGGCGTAGTTGGCCTGCCCCGCCTGCCCCATCTGCCCCACCACGCTGGTGATGTTGATGATCCGCCCCCAGCGCTGCTTGAGCATGGAACTCATCACCTGCTGGATGCAGAGATGGGCGCCGGTGAGGTTGGTGGCCAGCACCGCATCCCAGTCGGCGCGCTTCATGCGCAGCACCAGGCCATCGCGGGTGATGCCGGCGTTATTGACCAGGATGTCGATCTTGGAGAAGCGCTCGAGAGCAACCTGGATGGCGGACTTGATCTGCTCTTCGCTGGCGACGTCCATGGGAAAGGCGGCAGCCTGCCCGCCGCCGGCCGCGATCTCCTCCGCCACGTGGGCCAGCTTCTCCTGATTGCGGGCCGCCAGAGCCACGGCCGCGCCCGCCTGCGCCAGCACCAGCGCGCACGCCCGCCCGATCCCCTGCGACGCTCCCGTCACCAGCGCCACGCGCCCCTTGAGTGTGGTCATAAGCCTCCTGGGAATCCTGGGGAAGCGGGAATTATATCGTCCCGGTGGATAGTGAATAGTGGATAGTGGATAGAAAGAGCTCACCGATTCGTATCAGGGCACCGCTTCAGCGGTCCCACAAGAAGTGCTCATTGAGCTTGTCATCCGAGGGAGCCCCAGGGTTCTGGAGCGCAGCGCGACTCGCGATGCCCTGCGTACCAGCCGCAGGACACCCCTCGCTCAGGATGACAATTCGGAGGAGTGCGCGGCGTCCCTGCGGAACAGGGCCCGCAGCAGGGGCAGGGGCAGCAGGGTGGTCACCACGGTCATCACGATGACGATGGCGTAGGCGCGCTGCGAGATCATCCCCATCTGCAGCCCGATGAGGGCGATGATGAGCGCCACCTCGCCGCGCGGGGTCATGCCCAGGCCGACCTTCAAGGCGTCGCGCCAGCCCTCGCGCAGCACGGGCAGGCCGCAGCCGCCCACCTTCGAGACCACCGCCAGCAGCGTCACCACCGCCGCCACCAGTCCCACCTCGGGGGTGAAGGCGCGCAGGTCGAGCTTGGCACCCATGGCGAAGAAGAAGAAGGGGGCCAGGAACTCGTTGATGGCATTCACCCGCGGGTACAGGTTCCACTCTTCGGAGTAATCGGCGAAGATCAGCCCGGCGAAGAAGGCGCCGATGATGGCGGCCATGCCGATGCTCGACGCCGCCACCGACAGCCCCAGGCACAGCGCCAGCGCCAGCACCAGGGGCGCATTCTGGATGGAGAGCTTTTTCACTCCCGGGCGCACGCGATGGATGACCCGCGGTCCCACCAGGATCATGAACAGGGCAAAGGCCACGGCCTCGGCGGTCAGCACGCCCAACTGCAGCCAGTTGACCCCGCCGCTGGCGGCCAGGCCGGAAACCACGGCCAGCAGCACCATGCCCAGGATGTCGTCGAAGACCGCCGCCCCCAGGATGACGCGGGCCACGCGCGTCTGCAGCGCCTTCAGGTCGGCCAGCACGCGCGCGGTGATGCCGACGCTGGTGGCCACCATGGCCGCGGCCACGAAGGTGGCCTCGTGGGCGGGCTCGCCGCGCAGCGCCAGGTAGGCAAAGCCCAGGCCGAAGGGGGCCACCACTCCCAGCACCGCCACCTGCAGCGAGCGTCCGCCCACCTTCACCAGGTCCTTGGGATGGGTCGCCAGTCCCACCGTGAACAGCAGGAAGATGGCGCCGATGCCGGCGATGGCGTTGATGGTCTCGCTGGGCGCGACCCAGGCCAGCAGCGACGGCCCCAGCAGCACTCCCGCCAGGATCTCGCCCAGCACCGCCGGCAGGGCCAGGCGCTCGAACAGCTCGCCCAGCAGCTTCGCGCACACGAAGATCACCAGCATCTCCAGCAGCAGTTCGTGGCCGGTGTGGGTCATGGTGTGGGATCCCGTGGGCAAACGGAGCGACAGGTCTTGTTTACCTCAGGGGAGGGGTTTGCGCTACCGCATTCGACGCGACCGGAAAGACGCGGTCCCGCCGCCTCGGGGGCAGTGGGACCGCTTCTCAGGCAGCGGCCACCGCCGCCATCTGCAGCCGTTCAGCGGCCCCCAGAAAGGAATCAAACCAGCGGAAGGCGTTGGTGTGGCGCACCCGGCGGCGCATCCGCCGCATGCGCGCCCGGCGCTCGCCCGCCTCCATGGTCAGGGCCTGGCGCAGCGCTGCCGCCACCCCTTCCACGTCGTAGGGGTTCACCAGGATGGCGCCGCAACCCAACTCGACGGCCGCTCCCGCATACTCGCTCAGCACCAGCACCCCGTCCTGGTCGCCGCGGGCGGCGCAGTATTCCTTGGCCACCAGGTTCATGCCGTCCTTGAGCGGGGTGATGAGAGCGACGTCGGCGGCGCGGTAGTAGGAGAACAGCTCCGCCGGGGGAAGCTGGCGGTAGAGATAGTGCACGGGGACCCACCCGGTCTGGCCGTGCTCGCCGTTGATCTGGCTCACCAGCCGCTCCACTTCCAGCTTGAGTTCCTGGTAGCGGGGCAGGTCGGCGCGGCTGGGCACCACCACCTGCACCAGAGTGACCTTGGGCACGCCGGGCTGGCGCAGCAGGGCGCGGAAGGCCTTCAGCCGCTCGGGGATGCCCTTGGTGTAGTCCAGCCGGTCCACGCCCAGAACCACCTGGCAGGGAGCCAGGTCGGCGCGGATGCGGGCGGCGGCGTGCGCGGCCTCCGCCGCTTGCGCCTGCCGCTCCACCGCCGCGAAATCGATGCCGATGGGGAAGCTTCCCGCCCAGGTGCTGCCGCCTTCGGTCTGCACCTGCACCAGTTCTTCCTGCCGGTGCAGCAGGGCCTGAGGTACCAGCCGGCGCAAGCAGTTGGCGAAGTTGCGCAGATCGCGCGGAGTCTGGAACCCGACCAGGCCATAGGCCAGCAGGCCTTCCAGGACCTGCCGCCGCCAGGGCAGCTTCTCGAAGATGTCGGGCGCGGGAAAGGGGATGTGCAGGAAGAAGCCGGTGCGGCGCCGGGCGCTGCTCTCCCGCAGCTTCTGCCCCGCCAGCATGAGATGGTAATCGTGCACCCACACGAAATCCTCGGGCGCGCTGGCCTCGGCGATCACGGCGGCGAACTTGGCATTCACCCGCTGGTAGCTTTCCCAGTACGCAGGCTCGAAATTGCAGCGTGACTGCAGATCGTGGAAGAGCGGCCAGACGATCTCGTTGGAGAAGCCGCAATAGAAGCCCGACTTCTCTTCCGCGGTCAGGAAGACGGGCTGGAGGCGGTAGCCGGGCTCGGCGTGCGCCGCCAGCAAGCGCTCCACTTCCGGATCCCGGTCGGTGCCGGTCCATCCGATCCAGGTACCGCGGGCGCCGGCCACCGCGGGCATCAGGGCGCTGACCAGTCCCCCCGCGCCGGCCTGCACCTTCCAGGATGCCTCCTCCCGCTCCAGAACCACCGGCAGGCGGTTGGAGACCATGACCAAGGGCCTGTTCCCGGACCTCACAGTTCACCTCCGGCAGCCAGCAGCCATTCGTTGAGGAACTGTGCAACCCCCTCCGGAGGGGCCACCCAGACTTCGGCCGCGGTGGGACGAGGACGCGGCCTCACCAGCACGCC
>DASPRL010000273.1 GCA_035624475.1 Terriglobales bacterium | reverse complement strand
CGCCCAGCAGACCGGCTGGCGCTACGTGGGCCTGGACCTCTCGCCCGCCCCGCTCAAGGATGTCTCCATCGGCGGCGCCATCGAGCGCCTCACCGGCGCGCCCTTCGGCTCCAGCGGCACCATGACCGCGGTCTCGGTGATCACCGGGGTGCTGCACGCACTGCCCGTCCAGCACGCCGGCTACTCCGGCCTGATGCTACCCATCCTCGAGGACAGCGTGCTGGCGCAGCGCTGGAGCGAGGGCCGGCTCTCGGTGGATTCCATGCTGGCCTACTCCGCCGTCTGCGGCACCGGCCTCGACACCATCCCCCTGCCTGGTGCGGTCAGCGAAGAACAGTTGGCGCGCATCTTGGGCGACATGGCCGCGCTGGCGGTGAAGTGGCACAAGCCGCTCTCCGCCCGCCTCATGCCCGTCCCTGGCGGCCGGCCCGGCGACCGCACCCAGTTCGACGACCCTTTTCTCACCAACGCCACCCTGCACGAGCTACCATGAGCCGGACCCCCAAACTCCACCGGGATCTCGCATGGACCTGAAGTCCCCGCAACTCCGCCGCGCGCTGGTGATCGCGCTCGCTGCGCTGGCCCTGCTCTACGCCCTGCTCGCCGGCCTGCGCACCGTCTCCGATTTCGACCTGGGATGGCAACTGGCCACCGGCCGCTGGATGGCGGAGCACCACCAGGTGCCGCGCACCGACGTCTTCTCCTACACCGCCCGCGGCGCGGAGTGGATCTACCCGCCCTTCTCCGGCCTGCTCTTCTACCTGCTCTACCGGGGGGGTGGCTGGGCGGCGCTCTCCTGGCTGGGGGCGCTGACCTGCGCCGGCACGGTGGCCCTGCTGCTGCGGCGCGGCAGCGGCTTTGGCGCGCTGCTGGCCATCGTCGCGGTGCCCGTGCTCGCCTACCGCACCGGCCCCCGCGCCGAGATGTTCACCACCCTGCTCTTCGCCGTTTTCCTCAGCCTGGTCTGGCAGCAGTACCGCCAAGGCCGCGCCCCGCTCTACTGGCTGCCCCCGCTCATGCTGCTGTGGGTGAACCTGCACCTGGGATTCGTCGCCGGGCTGGGCGCGCTCGCCGCTTACGTCGGCCTGGAGGTCCTGGAGCTGCCCTTCCCGGCGCGCCGCCCGGAAGCCCTCACGCGCCTGCGCCGCGCCGCTCCCTGGCTGCTGATCACGCCCGCCGCCACTTTGATCAACCCATGGGGCCCGCTCCTGTACGCCGCCCTCGTCCGCCAGGAAGGCATGATGAAGGGCTTCGGCAGCTTCGTGCTGGAGTGGACGGGAGTGCGCTTCTCGCGCTTCAGTTTGCTGCAGGCGCTGCGCTGGCGCGATCCCGAGAGCGCCTACTGGTGGCTGCTGGCCGCGGTGACGCTGGCCGTGGTGATCGCGCTGTGGCGCCGGCGCCTGGGTGCAGCCGTGCTCCTGGCCGGAGCCGCCTGGCTCTCCATCCTGCACACCCGCTACCACGGACTCTTCGCCTGCGTGGCCGTGATCGTGGCGGGCTCGCTGCTCTCCGAAGGCCTGGCCGCGCCCGCCTGGCTGCGCGAGTGGCGCCTGCGGCCCGCTTTGCGCGCCTTCACCGCCACCGCCCTGCTGCTGCTGGTGTGCTTCCGCGGCGCCGATCTGGTCTCCAACCGCACCTACCTCGCCTCCGGCCAGACCACGCTCTTCGGCGCCGGGCTCTCCTGGTGGTTCCCCGAGCGCGCCACCGACTTCCTGCTGCGCGAACGCCTTCCCGGCAACGTCTTCCACGACTACAACCTGGGCGGCTACCTGACCTGGCGCATCGGCCCCCAGTATCCCGACTACATCGACGGCCGCGCCGTGCCCTTCGGCGCCGCCCTCTTCTACCATCATCGCTCGCTCATGCAGCAGGCGCCCGACTCGCCCGCCTGGCAGCAGGAAGCCGACGCCCGCGGCATCAACGTCATCCTGGTCTCGGCGGCGCGCTACGCCGGCCTGGGCGGCTTCCCCATCGCCGCTTTCTGCCAGAGCGGGGGCTGGCGCCTGGTCTATCTCGACGACGTCTCCGCCATCTTCCTGCGCAATCGCCCGGAGAACGCCGCCTGGCTCGACCGCCTCAGCCTGGACTGCGCCCGCGCCCCGCTCCAGCCGCCGCCCGCGCCCGCGGGTGAGAGCGCCTCCCGCCGCAGCGCCCAACTCTACAACTTCTATTCCAACGCGGGGGCGATCCTCTACGTCCTGAACCGCGACCCGGAGGCCCTGGCCGACTTCGACCGGGCCCAGGCCATCTTCTCCGGCGACGCCAACCTGCACCTCTTCCGCGGCCAGCTCCTGCAGGCCCAAGGCCGCCTCCCCGAGGCCGAGCAGGAATACCGCGCCGCGGTCGCGCTCCGGCCCAGCGACGCCGGCTGGTTCCTGCTGGCGCGCCTCGCGGCCGCCCAGCATCGCTACGCCGAGGCCGCCCAGGCCCTCGCCAACTCCGCCCGCCTCTCCACCGACCCCGCCGACCGCTATCGCACCCTGGGCCAGATCTACCTGGTGCTGCACCAGCCCGAGGAGGCGCTGGCGGCCTTTGACCGCGCCGAGAGTGCCAGCCCCTACAAGAGCGGCGAGGCTTCAGCAGCGGGCGCCGAGTTCCAAGCGCAGATCGCCGAGGGACGTGCGCGCGCCTGGCGCGATCGCAACGACCTCGCCCGCGCCGTCCAGTTCCAGGAGCAGGCGGTCAAGCTCACGCCCAATAGCCCCGCCCGCTGGATGGCGCTGGCCGCGCTCTACGACGCCCAGGGCCGCGCCGACCTCGCCGCCCAGGCCCGCCAGCGCGCCCAGCAGGCGCAGATGCCAGGACGCTAGCCGCTACTTCTTCCGTGTCAGGTGAAAAGTCTCAGTGGTTTCCTTGCCGTTCTCCAGGAACGTCCACTGCTCGCTGATGTGATCGTCGTCCTCGAAGGTGAGGACCATGCGCACCATGTGTCCCGCCTGCGGGCTGGTCAGGTTGGTGATGTCGATCATCCTGAAGCGGAGCGTCTTGCCGCCGGGATCGGCCTCGGCCACCATGCGCGGCTGGTTGTGGGCGGAGCAGTAGTGGGTCAGCATCAGCCGCGTGCCGTCCAGGTGATAGATGGTCACCATGTTCTCCGCCGCCTGCGTCTCCATCAGGGCGGAGCCATCGGAGATGGATTGGAAGGTGATGGTCACGGGCTTGCCCTCCCACACGACCTCCCAGGCGCCGGCCAGCTTCTGCATCCTGGCCCAGGCGGTGCTGCTGTCGCCCGCGACCGCTGACCCCGCGCTGATCACCACCAGCAGCAGCACTCCCAGAACCGTTCGCCGCATGGTCATCTCTCCCGTCCGAGGCCGCGATTCTAGCATGCCGGCCCGGCGCGTCCAGTTTTCTGTGGCCTCGCTGCCTTCGTCTTTGGTATCTTCCGCCTCAACCAGTTCCTTTCGCGAGGAGACCGACGATGGGAGTCACCCTGATTGCCAAGTTTGTCGGAGCGCTGATCGGAGGTGTTCTCTTCGGCCTGGTGCCCTTCTTCGTCGCCCGCAGCCGCGGCCAGCAGGGCCTGGGCGTCGCCGGCCTGATCTGCTGCATTGTCGGCAGCCTGTTCCTGGGGCTGTTCCTCTCCGTGCCTTGCGCTTTGGTCTTCACCATCGTGGCCCTGGTGCGCAAGCCGGCGGCGCCCACCGGCGGTCCGCCCGCGGCGCCCGGCGCCGGCGGCGCTCCGCCTCCCACGATCGGCTAGCGGGAGCGCCCAGCGGTTTTCTCTGCGTAGCGCAGCATCTCGCCGACCGCCTTCTCCACCCGCCGCGCCCGCGCCTCCGGGTTGCGGTAGGAGAAGATCCCCAGCAGGTGATGGCGCCGCGACGAGGGCGGCATCCGCTCCCAGCCCGCGCGCGCCCGGGGCTCGCGCGCGAAGGCCACGGCGAGCACCGGAGGCAATTCGCCGCGCTCCGCCTCCAAGGTCAGCAGCAGCCGCTCGGCGATATCCTGAGCGCGCCGCTTGCGCGACGCCGCGCTCTTGGGCTCTCCCACCCACTTGGCGATCCAGTTCCGCATGGAATCGCTGAACGCCGTCGCGTACCACTTCTGCAGCCGCTTCGACTGCGCCAGTTCCCGCGTAAGCTCCGCAGGCACCACCACCACGCGCTTCTCCGTGTCCGGCTCCAGGCGCAGGCGCGCTCGCGCCCCGGGGACGACCCCGCCGCCGCGCTGCATCTTCTTGTTGATCAGGAGAAAGTGGGTGCCGCGGCCAGTGGGGAAGAGCGAGGTGCGAAAGCCGAAGCCGTTGATCTCGCCTCGCACCCGCAGGTGCCCGCGCGCGCCCCAGACCTTCTTCACGTCGAAGGGGATGCGGACGATGGTCCAGCCCAGCCGCCCCGGCATGCGCTCCAGCGCGGCCTCGAAGGACTTTACGACTTGTCGCTCGGCGGCCACTTTGTGGCCTGCGAGTCTACAGGAAATCCACCACGGAGGCACGGAGACACGGAGAATTGCAGAACTAAGATTGCAGATTGCGCCGGGTGGGAAAGCCTCGCAGGGGCGCGACTTCAGCCGCGTCGCAAGGCCCCCTTGGGATTGTCATGCTTCGACTCGCGCCATCCTGCGGCCTGCCCGCAGGATAGCGCGACTCGAAGGATCCCTATTCCCTGAAACCCGTCGCACCGACGGCAGGCATTCTCCCTCAGCGGCTAAAGCCGAGTGCTACACGGAGTCCACCACGGAGACACAGAGGCAGGGAGAACAGACTGGGTAGGACGCAGCTTCCCTCCGATGAGGAGTGCTAAACTCCAATCGGTATGGCCCGCCGCAGCGCCCACATCGCCTTCTTGGCGATACTTCTTACGTCGAGCGCCCTATTTGCGCAGAGAGCGGAGAGGCCGAGATCCCACCATAAGGCCGCAGTCCTACTCGCGCTTCGTACCGCGTTCGGTCCGGCCGCCCTCCAGCGGTCGGGTCTGTTCGAGGTCAACGAGAAGTACTTCGTGGAAGTGGAGATGGACGACGACGGCGAAGTTGCAGGACTCGCTATTGTCCCGAGGTATGAAATCCAGAAAGAGCTCTGGAGCGATGATTGGGACAAGGCGACGAATCCTTACTGGCTCACACGAGAGCAAATGGAGGACGTGCTCAGCAAGCTGCAGAGCGTGGGGCTGCTCGGAGAATTCCAGGAGAAGGACTCCGTTTCGATGGTGCCAACCACCAATATTCGCGAATCTGCAGAGCGCTATGAGGACGCCGTCCTGGAATACCGCACCTACACTCCTTGGGATGCGAAGGCCGGCAAGCCGGCCGGCCCTGAGCGCGTGAGGTGGGCAAGGATCCTCTACTTTCGCACCATCGTCGGAGTGGTGGAGGCAACTCAAGTTGGGCGCTTGCAGAGTTTCAATGGCGTTCCGGTGGACTACCGGGTTAAGCTCGGAGGCCGCTGGTACCACGTCAGCGAATGCACCTTCAAGAAGCTCGCCCGCGGCAAGCGCGGCAGTTTCGTCATCCCTAGTTGGCCCTTTTTCGGCCCTTGTCGTTGACCAGGGTTCGTATCCCTCCGCGTGCTCTGCGTCCTCTGTGGTTTTCATCCTGCCTGCAAAAGGAAAAGGCCACGCTCCTGTCTGAGCGTGGCCTTTATTAATCCGGCAACGACCTACTCTCCCACACAGTTTCCCGTGCAGTAACATCGGCCCTGCGGGGCTTAACTTCCGTGTTCGGGATGGGAACGGGTGTGACCCCCGCGGTAAGATCACCGGAAATCGAGGCGTTCAGCGGGCGTCTGAGCCCGCTGCCGAAGTCCCGAGCGCCTTGCGCGAGGGACCTCTCCGCCATGCAAAGAACGTGAGGACGCTGCCTCACAACTGAACAGATTGGGTTGGAATCTACTGCCGCCGGCCAGGTTCGACCGGCGGGTCTGGGGCCGCCAGGTTCTGCGGCCCACCAGGCAATGCGCTGAAGTAAATTTTATGGTCAAGCCGAACGGGCGATTAGTACTGGTAAGCTGAGGCCATTCGCTTGCGCTTATGACCTTGCACTTCCAGCCTATCAACCAGGTGGTCTACCTGGGCCCTTCTTGCCCCTTACGGGTTG
>DASPRL010000272.1 GCA_035624475.1 Terriglobales bacterium | reverse complement strand
ACCCGCGACGCGGTGCTGGTGGTGGCCACGCCGGTGCCGGTGGGCACGGCCGCGCGCATCGAGAAGCGCCTGCGCGACGCCGGCAGTCCCCTGCCGGTGGTCTCGCAGCCGCTGTTCCTCACCGACGGCTGCGCTCTCGAGGACTTCAACTGGCCCGACCGCATCGTGCTGGGGGCCGCTTCGCCCGATGCGGTGCTGGTGCTCAAGCAGGTGTACCGGCCGCTGGTGATGCGGGGCGTGCCGGTGATCGTCACCAACCACGAGACCGCGGAATTGGTGCGCGAGGCCACCACCGCCTTCGTGGCCACCAAGATCAGCTTCATCAACGAGTTGGCGGCGCTGTGCGAGCACGTCTCGGCCGACGCCATGGACCTGGCGCTGGCCCTGGGCCTGGACAAGAAGATCGCGCCCCGCTGCCTGCAGCCCGGCACCGGGCTGGGCGGGCCCTTCGTGGAGTCGGACATGGAGTCGCTGGCGCGGCTGGCGGGAGGCAGCGGTACCACCCTGCGCGTGCTCAGCGCCGCCCGCGAGGTGCATCGCGCCCACTGCGACCTGCTGGTGCAGAAGATCACGGCGGCGGTGGAGTCGCTGCCGGGACGCGAGCTGGGCCTGCTGGGCCTGGCCTTCAAGCCCCACACCAACTCCGTGGCCGCTTCGCAGTCCATCTTGCTGGCACGCTCGCTGATGGCCAAGGGCGCCAACCTGCGCGCCTACGATCCGGTGGCCATCCCCGACGCGCGCCTCGCCCTGGACGGTACCGTGCGCTATTGCGAGTCGCCCTACGCGGCTGCCGAAGGCGTGGATGCGCTGGTGGTCTCCACCGGCTGGCCCGAGTTCCGCGCTCTCGACTTCGAGCGCATCAAGCGCCTGCTGCGCCGCCCCATCATCGTCGACACCAAGAACCTGCTCGACGCCACCCGCCTCCGCGCCCTCGGCTTCCAGTACGTGGGCGTAGGCAGGGCCTGAAGATGGGAGTCAATCGCTGGTAGCTGAGGGACAGATTCCCTGCTTCCGGATTCTCCCTCGTAGCTGCCAGCTAGCAACTGCCAGCTACCCTCTTTCTCCCACCGCGACAGTTCTCCGACCCCGTTGCTATAATCGAAGCACGGACGGTGGGTGTAGTTCAGCGGTAGAACTCCGGACTGTGGCTCCGGCTGTCGTGGGTTCAAATCCCACCACCCACCCCAAGATTCTCCTCCGCTTGAGCCTGGTTCAGCCCTCGGCTTCGGGCTCGGGCGCGGCCAGCAGCGGCTCTTCCGACCGCTGCCGCACCAGCCAGACCACCACCAGGAAGAGCAGCCCGCCCAGCACCTGCGCCGCCACCGCCGCGCGCAGGGCCACCACCAGGGTGTAGCGGTCGGCGAGCTTGCCCACCAGGTAGGGCGCCAGCGCCATGGAACACAGATTGATGAAGAGATAGTAGAGGCCGAGGGCGGTAGCGCGCCCGCGCTCCGGCACCAGGTCGTGGATGGTGGCGGTGGTGGGCCCGTGGTACCAGGCCAGGAAGAACGTCCCCACGGCGAACAGGGCGACGAACAGGGGTTTGCTGGTGGCCTCGAGGGCAGCGTAGGTGAGTGGTGCCGAGATCAGGAAGCCCACCGGGATGATGGCCGCCCGCCCCCAGGAGGAGCGCCGTGCCAGGCGGTCGGAGAGCGCGGCCCCGGTCATGATGCCGCCCAGCCCCGCCACCACGATGGTCGCGCCCAGCACCAGCCCGCTCTCGCGCGGGCTGAAGCCCTTGTAGTCCTGCACCAGCTCCGGCCCCCAGGCCACGTAGGCGTAGCCGGCGAAGGCGCTGAACCATCCGCTCACCAGGATGGCCAGGTAGGCGGGGATGCGCAGCAGGTCGCCGACGGGCACGCGCTCCTCCTGCACGCGGTGCGGCGGCTCGGGCAGGCGGAAGGCGAGCAGGCCCAGCGCCAGCCCGGGGGCGCCCACCAGGAAGAAAGCCGGGCGCCAGCCCAGCCACTCCGCCAGGACGCCGCCCAGGGCGATGCCGGTGGCCCCGCCCAGGAACATGCCCACGTCGAAGGCGCCCTGCACCCGCGCGCGCACCCGCTCGGGAAACGTGGCGCTCAAGATGGCGGCGCCGGCGGGGGTGTAAGCGGCCTCGCCCACGCCCACCAGGCCGCGGGCCACGAGCAGCGAGCGGAAGGAGCCGGCCAGGCCGCTGAAGAAGGTGGCGGCGCTCCAGAACAGCACCCCCGCGCCGATCACGGCGCGGCGCGAGAAGCGGTCGGCGAGCACCGCCAGGGGCAGCGAGCCCAGCGACAGCACCACCGTGAACGCCGTCGCCAGCTCGCCCAGTTGGGCGTAGCTCAGGTTGAAGTCGTGGCGCAGGGCGGGGAAGAGGGAAAAGACAATCTGCCGGTCAACGTAGTTGACGAAGTTGACCAGCATGAGCACGGCCAGCACCTGCCACTGGCGGCGATCGAAGTCGCGAAAGCTCACATGCCTCCCTCAACCCTCACGTCGAGGCAGACATGATACTGGCTTTGGCAGGCAAGAAACAGGTGTGGCGCGGACTTGCCGGGGACTTCCGCCGGGGCCGCCGCTCTAGTCCGTGTCCAGGGCGCAGGCGCCGGGACCGCGGGCGTCGCCGCAGGTCGAGCAGGGGGCCGCCGCCGCCGGCCGCGCGCCCGCCGCGCTCTTGGCCGCTACCGCGAACACCGAGAGCTGCTGTTCCAGCTTGGTGCCGTGGCAGTGGGGACATTCAGGCTTCTTGGAACCATACACCAGCGCTTCGAAGTGCTGGTTGCAGGACTTGCACAGGTATTCAAAGATCGGCATGCTGCGGAAACTCCCAACAACCGGCGCCGCGTCACGCTTTCCCGCGGGCCGGGGAAACTCTAGAATCAGGTCAGCTTTATTATCGTCAATGCCCGCACCCAACTCCAGCACAATCCTCGAGGAAGATTTCGTGTCGCGCCGCGGCCTGGGGGGAGCGCAGGTGCAGACCATCCTGGGGACGCTGCTGCCGCGCTCGCCGCTGCCGCCTTCGGAAGACCGGGTAGTGCGCGTGGACGAGAAGGCCCAAGTCCTGCTGCGCTGCCACTGGCAGCCGGAGCGGCAGCGCGCGCTCACCCTGCTGATGGTCCACGGGCTGGAGGGCTCCAGCCAGTCGCCCTACGTGCAGGGCGTGGGACACAAGGCGCTGGCCGCCGGCTTCAACCTGGTGCGCATGAACGTGCGCAACTGCGGCGGCACCGCCCACCTCTCCCAGACCCTCTACCACTCCGGCCTCTCCCGCGACGTGCAGCAGGTGGCGCGCATGCTGCTGGAGGAAGAAAACCTGCCGCGGCTGGCCTTGGCCGGCTATTCCATGGGCGGGAACATGGTGCTGAAGGCGCTGGGCGAGTGGGGCGGGGAAGCGCCGCGTGGATTGGTGGCGGCGGCCGCGGTCTGTCCCTCCATGGACCTGGCGGCGGGCGCCGCCCTGCTGGAGCGCGGCGCCAACCGCCTCTACCAGTGGTACTTCCTGCGCTCGCTCAAGCGCAGCTACCGGGAGAAGGCGCGGCTCTTCCCGGAGGTGTTCCAGTCGGCGGGGAAGCTGGGCGGCCTGCGCACCATCCGCCAGTTCGACGACGCCATCACCGCGCCCGCCATGGGCTTCCGCGACGCCGCCGACTACTACGAGCGCGCCTCTTCCTCGCGCGTGCTCGATGGCATCGCCGTGCCCACGCTGGTGGTGCACGCCCTCGACGATCCCTTCGTGCCGCTGCTGCCCGCGACCCGCGCGCGCCTGGAGGCCAACCCTCACATCACCCTGATCGCCACCCAGCACGGCGGCCAC
The DNA here is from genome assembly GCA_035624475.1 of Terriglobales bacterium. Lineage (NCBI taxonomy): Bacteria > Pseudomonadati > Acidobacteriota > Terriglobia > Terriglobales > Terriglobales bacterium. The sequence goes on along the minus strand of DASPRL010000272.1, from coordinate 2,078 downwards.
TGCGCCTTCCTGGCGGCGGCCGACGGCTACGACGGGCGCTGGGCGGAGCGCCGCCTGGTCGAGTTCCTAAAGCGCTTTTAGCCGGAACGCTTCCTGCGTATCCTGTAGCTAGCCCGGATGGCTGCGGGAGGGGTGGGGCGCGATGCAGGCCGACTATTCCATCGAACTGGGCGAGCAGGACGAGTGCCTGGAGGTCCCTTGGGCGCGTCCCGACAGCACCCTGCGCTACCTCGACCTCAAGCGCCGCCCCGAACTGCTGCTCAACGTCGAGGAGGCCCACCACAACCAGGAGTTGGGCGAGTTCCTGGTCGCCCTCAACTCCGACTCCTCCATCCTGGAGACCGCCAAGTGCGACACCTGGCTCTCCAACGAATTGGAGGAGGAAGAGGAGATCTACGGCGCCGCCTGGAAGTTCGGCTCCTACGTGGACCTGGTCTTCACTATCGAAGACGCGCGCTACTCGCTCAGTCGCCACCAGGAGACGGCGGAGCGCGTCACTACGCTGCTGAAGTGCGTGCCCGAGATCTCGGCCGCCGCCGAGTTCATCCTGCGGCGCTGCTACTTCCACCCCGGCCAGGACCTGGAGGCGGACTCGCGCCCAGGCTTCTGCTTCACGTTCTATCTGTTCGGCTACGGCGACGACGAGGACGAGGCCCGGCGGCGCTGGGGCATCGCGCTCAAGGTGGTGCAGAACGCGCTGCTGCAGCTCTCGGCGGAACAGAGAAGGGCGTCGGGATTAGCGCGATAGGGAACCGTGAAACGCACATGGACGATCATCGGCGTACGCGACGTTCCCGCCAGTTGCAGGTGGTACCAGTCCCTCTTCGGCCAGCCCGAGACGCCTCCGGCCCATCACTACTTTGGCCAGATCCTGGATACGGATGGAACCGTCTTGCTCTGCCTCCACCAGTGGGGCGCGCACGAGCATCCCTCTTTGATGAGTCCGGACGAGGCGTCGCCCGGCAACGGGCTCCTCTTGTTCTTCCGCGTCGACGACTACGAGATGGCCCTGAAGAGGGCCCGCGCTCTCGCCTCCCGGCTCGCAGAGGAGCCTCACGTGAACCCGAACACGCAAACCATGGAGTTCTCACTCCGGGATCCGGACGGGTACTACGTGACCATCAGCGCGCTCTCGTGACGGCAACCGGCGGGAAGCGGTTTGTGGGGCTGAGGCGGTGTGGTGGTAGGCGCGGCAGGAGTCGAACCTGCAACCCTCGGATTAGAAATCCGATGCTCTATCCGCTTGAGCTACGCGCCCCCAAGGGTATTTAACCACAGAAGGTCGTCGGCGGCCGGCCGTCGGCTGTCGGCCAGAATCCCGCGGCGGAACGATAGGGGGTCGTCCTTCGACTCGCGCCCGCTTGCAGCGCAGCCGCAAGCGGACGCTCGGTCAGGATGACAAGGAGTAGGGAGTCGCCCGCCAACGACCAACGACTAACGACCAACGACCGCTCAGGCCTGCAGCGCCTTGGCCACCACCTTCATCTGCTGGCGGAGCTTGTGGGCGGTCTCTTCCAGGGCCTTGACCTTGTCGGCGAGGCCGCGGTGGCCGGCGGTGGTGGCCACTCCCTTGGAGCGCTGGATGGCCATCTCGGCGGCGGTCAGCAGGTAGGCCAGGGAATCGGCGTGCGGCTTCCACAGGTAGGCGGAGGATTTCTTGGCCTGGTAGTCGGCGAGTTCGGTGAGCATGCGCGCCTGGATGGCCACCAACTGCATCATCATGCCCACGTAATCGGCGCGGAAGCTCTTCTCGCCGGCGTAGCCGGCCTGGAAGGCTTCGGCCTCCGCCGGGGTGAGCGGGACGCTGGCGTTGCGCAGGGGCACCGCGTGCACCGCCTTGGGATCGGCGGAGCGCAGGAAGCTGCGGATGGATTCCTGCACCCCCCGGATCTTGCCGTCCTCGATGCCCTTGACCTGAGGGCTGGGCATCAGCCCCGGGGGCTGCGGTCCCAGCGCCGCCATCTTGCCGCTGGAGGAGGCCTGGGGTGGGGCGGGCTTGGGAGCGGGAGCGGGCGCGGCTTCGGGCACGGCCGCGATGGGCTCCAGACCGGGATCGGTGGCCGGCGGCGATGGGGCAG
>DASPRL010000271.1 GCA_035624475.1 Terriglobales bacterium | reverse complement strand
CAATCGAAACCAGGCGATCGCTGCTGCCCAAGAGTCGGGAACGGTCATTCTTGCAGTCAGCACCGCGGAGACCGGCCATGTTCGCGTAGGCGAGGAGACCTTGCAACAACTGGCGGATGGCACCGGCGGGAGTGCCTTCATTGGACTCAGCCCCAAGGACATCCCGAAGGTCTTCTCCGCTATTCAAGAACGGATCGAGGCGATGTACGCCGCAACCTATGTCCCCTCGAGTTCGTCGCCGGGAAAGTACCGTTCCCTGGAGCTAAAGCCAGCCCGGGACAAGGAACTCAAGCTGCACGCGCCCAAGGGCTACTACCCCCCGCGGGCGCGTTGACCCGGCCCTGCCGGAGTCCGTAAACTAGAGAACGAGTTTTCCCCACCTGCAATCCTTCCGGAGGCGGTTCTGGGCTCTTTTGCGCGACGCACTCTCTGCATGCTGACCCTGCTGGCGACGCTGGCGGCGCCGGCCCTGGCGCAGCAGACTCCCAAGGTTTCGCTGGAATCCAGCGAGAGCCTGTTCGCGGTGCTGGCCGGCATCAACGCCTGCGGCTACGACCAGGAGCTGACCGCCTCCGACCCGCTGCGGATGCGGCTGCGCAGCGAGGTGGCCGAGGCCGCCCAGGCCTCCCCTGAGGCCCAGGAGGCCCGCAAGGCGATGTGCGATTTTTACGCCGACCATCGCGCCAACGATCCCAGCCGCGACCTGGCCCAGTATGTCTCTCTGGGCCTGAACCTGGGCGAGCCCCCCAAGATGGCTCCCAGCATGCGGGAGGCCGACCTGCCTCCCGACGCCGGGTACGTGCTGGGCTTCGTCCCCGTGCTCGAGCGCTTCTACCAGGCGGCGGGGCTGCACGCCCTCTACGAGAAGCATCGCGCCGACTTCGAGGCCCTGACCGAGCAATTCTCTCCCTCCATCGCGGAGATGATCCTGCGCACCGACAGCTACCTGCGCCTGCCCATCGCCGGCTACTCGGGGCGGCACATGGCCATCTACTTGGAGCCGCTGGCCGCGCCCGGGCAGATCAACGCGCGCAACTACGGCGCCGACTACTTCCTGGTGGTGTCGCCGGCGGGCGGGGCCATCCCCATGGAGCAGATCCGGCACACCTACCTGCACTTCGCGCTCGATCCCCTGGCCATGCGGCGCGGCACCACCATGCGCCGGCTGGAGACGCTGGAGCTGAGCGTGAAGGCGGCGCCCCTGGACGAGAGCTTCAAGCGCGACATCGTGCTGCTGGTCAACGAGTCGCTGATCCGGGCCATCGAGGCGCGCCAGATCGATGCCCGGAATCCGGCGGCGGAGCCGGCACGCCGCGCCGCGGTGGAGCGCGCGGAGAAGGAAGGCTTCATCCTCACCCTCTACTTCTACCAGCGGCTGACCAAGTTCGAGACCGACAAGGACTCGGTGGGGTTGCAGGACGCCTATCCCGACATGCTGTACGACATCGACGTGGACCAGGTGCGCAAGCACGCCGAGGGCATCCAGTTCGCCGCGGAAGCGGCCCCGGAGGTGATGCGCGCATCCAACCCCAGGCAGGCCTCCGCGCTCGACCAGGCGGAGGCGCTGCTGGCTTCCGGGGACGCGGCCGGAGCGGCTAAGCTGGCCCAGCAGGCCCTGGAGCGGCAGGAGGACCCCGGGCGCGCCTTGTTCATCCTGGCACGGGCGGCGGCCCTCAGCCGCGACATGCAGGGCGCGGTCAGCTACTTCCAGCGCACCCTGGAAGTGGCGCACGAGCCCCGCACCCTGGCCTGGTCGCACATCTATCTGGGAAGGATCTATGACCTGCAGCAGGAGCGGGAGCAGGCGCTGGAGCAGTACCGGGCGGCGCTGGCGGCCGGCGATGCCGCCGCCGACACCAAGGCGGCGGCGGAGCGCGGGCTGCAGCAGCCCTACGCGCCTCCCGGCCAGCCGCGGCGGTAGTGGCGGCCGCTAGGGCGGCCAGAGGTGCAAAGAACCATGAAGGCAATGGGATGGATGGCAGCGCTGGTGCTGGCGGCCAGCGGCATGGCGGCGGCGCAGAACCCGGCGCCGGCGGCGCCCGCGCAGCAGCCTGGCCAGCAACAGCCGGCAGCGCCGGCGTCGACGCCACCGGCTCCGCAGCAGACTCCGGCGGCCACGCCTCCCCCAGCCAAGCCCGCGCATCAGCCGGAAGCCAAGACCCAGGCGGAATACGACGCCTATCTGAAGGCCTCCGGCGAGAAGGACCGCGACAAGGCGGAGGCCGCCGCCCGCGACTTCGAGGCCAAGTTTCCCGCCAGCGAATTGCGCGGCGTCCTCTACCTGAGCCTGATGAACAGCTACCAGCAGGCCAACAACGCCCCCAAGACCATCGAGATGGGGCGCAAGGTGCTGCAGTTCCTTCCCGACAATTCGGTGGCGCTGGTCACCACCGCCAACGTGCTGGCCGAGACCACGCACGACAGCGACGCCGACCGCGACCAGCGCTTCGCCGAGGCGGAACAGGATGCCCGCCACGCCATCGAGAGCATCGACACCGGGCTGGGCGCGCCCGCCACCTGGAGCAAGGAGCAGGTGGAGTCAGCGCGCAACCTGGTGCTCTCCATGGCGCACGCCGCGCTGGGCTTCATCGAGCTGCGGAGGAACAATGACGCGGTGGCAGAACAGGAGTTGCGGCTGGCCGTCCAGCTCAATCAGTCGCAACCCTACGCGCCCACCTGGTACCGGCTGGCGCTCGCCCTCGACCACCAGCACAAGTTCGCGGAGGCACTGCAGGCGGTGAACCACGCTATCCCGCTGTTTGCCGCCGACGATCCCATGCTGGAGCTGGCCAAGCGCGAGCAGGACCGGCTGAACAAGCTGACGGGGACGCCGGCCGCGCCGCCGCCGCCCGCCAATCCCGGCGCGACGGCTCCACCCGCAGGCCCGCCGCCCAAGTCCTAGGATGAACGCAGAGCAGATCACGGCGCTGGAAGGACTGCTGGGCCACCACTTCCGGCAGCGCGAGTTGCTGGAGCAGGCGCTCACCCACAGCTCGCACGCCCACGAGCAGGAGGCGCGCGGGGAGGGCGGCGCTCCGCTGCGCGACAACGAGCAGCTCGAGTTTCTGGGCGACGCCGTGCTCGGCTTCGTGACCGGGCAGGCCCTGTTCGAGCGCTTTCCCCACTTCCACGAGGGCCAGCTCTCCAAGACGCGCGCCCACCTGGTCAGCGCCCGCCACCTGGTGGAGGTGGCCGACGGCCTCGACCTGGGCCGCTTCCTGCGCCTGGGACGGGGAGAGGAGAAGAGCGGCGGTCGCTCCAAGGCGGCGCTGCTGGTGAATGCTCTGGAGGCGGTAGTGGCGGCCATCTATCTGGACGCGGGGCTGGAGCCGGCCCGCGCCTTCATCCTGCGTCGCATCGTGGACCCCGAACTGGACCGGCTGGCGCAGCAGGCCACCGGCGCCTTCCCCATCACCGATCACAAGTCCGCGCTGCAGGAACTGCTGCAGGCGGCGGGGCGTCCGCAGCCGTCCTATTCGGTGGTGAAGGAGGAAGGCCCCGAGCACAAGAAGACCTTTACCGTAGAGGTGCGGGTACCCGGCGAGGGCACGGCGGACTACGTAGGCCGCGCCCAAGGCCCCACCAAGAAGAAGGCGGAGCAACTGGCCGCGCAGCAGGCCCTCGAGCAATTGCAGGGGAGCGGGGCGCCGCGGCGCGCCCGGGGCGGTGCCGCATGAGCCCGTCCGTCCGCTCCCCCATGGACCTGCCGGGAGCGGCGCAGTGGCTGCTGCGCGTGGGCGTGATCGCGCTGTTCGCCATCACCTTCCTGGCGCAAGCCTTCCAGATCCCCTCCGAGTCCATGGAGAACACCTTGCTCATCGGCGATTACGTCCTGGTGGACAAGGTGGACTACGCGCACGCCGGGATCTGGGGCCACATCCTGCCCTACCAGCCCATCCATTGCGGCGACATCATCGTCTTCCGCTATCCGGTGGACCCGCAGCAGCACTTCGTGAAGCGGGTGGTGGGGACGCCGGGCGATCACGTGCGCCTGGTGGACAAGCACGTGCTGGTGAACGGCCGCCCCATCGACGAGAGCCACGCCAAGTTCACCTCCCACTCCTACGACAGCTTCCGCGACGACTTCCCGCGCACCGACTACCTGGAACCCTCGATCGAGCTGCGCTGGTGGATGCGGATGCCTTCGCTGGTGCGCAACGGGGAGCTGGTGGTGCCGCCCGACAGCTACTTCGTGATGGGCGACAACCGCGACGACAGCTCCGACAGCCGCTACTGGGGCCTGGTGCCGCGAGAACATCATCGGCCGCCCCTTGCTGATCTACTGGTCGGTGCGCTCCCACAGTCCGCGCTCCATCTCCTCCGCCGCCGCGGATGGTACACTTTCACGATTTGCCTATGCCCTACTACATCTCGATGAGGAGATGCGCTGGAATCGGACCTTCCGCCTGGTGGAGTAGCCGCCCGCCGGCCGCAGGAGTCCGGGACCACGCCCACTGCCGTGCGCGAGCCTAAGAAGAAAAAGACCGCCGGCCCCAAGAAGGAGAAGAAGCGGGAGACGCCGCTGGAATTCCTGGCCTCCCTGGCGGTGGTGCTGGTGACCGGGATGTTCATCATCACCTTCAATGTGCAGGCCTTCGAGATCCCCTCCAGCTCGATGGAGGACACGCTGCTCATCGGCGACCACGTGTTCGTGGACCGCTCCACCTACGCCCCTGCCAGCACCTGGATCGAGCCCGTCATGCCCTACCACGAGGTCCGGCGCGGCGACATTGTGGTGTTCCTCTCCCCCTCGCAGGCGGGGCTGTACGTGGTGAAGCGCATCATCGGGATCCCCGGCGACCGCATCCACCTGAAGGACGGCGTGGTCTACCGCAACGGCCAGGCGCTCCACGAGCCTTACGTGACGCATTATTGCGACAACGTCTCCGTCCCTTGCTATTCGCCGTATCGCGACAACTTCCCCGCCGAGCCGCCCACGGAGGGCAGCCAGGTCAACCCCGACTGGCAGATGGAGATGCCCAGCCACCTTCAGGGTGGCGACCTGGTGGTGCCCCCCGACTGCTTCTTCGGCATGGGCGACAACCGGCTGGCCAGCTACGACAGCCGCTTCTGGGGCTTCATCCCGCGCCAGAACATCATCGGGCGCCCCATGTTCATCTACTGGTCGTTCGACACGCCGGCGCACCAGTGGGAGAAGACCGGCCTCTCCGACCGGGTGGCGTGGATGGGCCACGTGGTCTGGCACTTCTTCGGGGGAACCCGCTGGCGCCGCACGGCGAAGGTGGTGCGCTGATGCCGGCCCCGCCTCCCCAGGACAAGAAGAAGGAAGCCCGGCAGCGGGAGACGCCGCTGGAGTTCCTGGCCTCCATGGCGGCGGTGGTGGTGACCGCGCTGTTCATCCTGACCTTCAACCTGCAGGCCTTCGAGATCCCGTCCGGCTCGATGAAGAACACGCTGCTGGTGGGCGACCACGTCTTCGTGGACCGCATCACCTACGCTCCGCCTTCGCGCTGGCTGGGGCCGGTGATGCCCTATCGCGAGATCCGCCGCGGCGACATCATCGTGTTCTTCTCGCCGGCGCAGCCCGGCCAGCACCTGGTCAAGCGCGTCATCGGCGTTCCCGGGGACCGCATCCATCTCCACAACGGGGTGGTCTTCGTCAACGGCCGCGCGCAGAGCGAGCCCTACGTCATCCATTCCTGCGACAACCTCTCCATCCGCTGCTACGTGCCCTATCGGGACAACTTCCCCGCGGTACCGCCCTCCGACTTCGACCAGGTGACCCCCGCATGGCAGGTGGAACTTCCGCGCCACATGCAGGACGGCGACCTGGTGGTGCCACCCGGCTCCTATTTCGCCATGGGCGACAACCGGGAGGTCAGCTGGGACAGCCGCTTCTGGGGCTTCGTGCCGCAGCAGAACATCCTCGGCCGGCCGCTGTTCATCTACTGGTCGTTTGAGACGCCGGAAGACCAATATGAGAAGACCAGCCTGAGCGACCGGCTGGGGTTCGCGGCCCGGGTGGTGATCCACTTCTTCGGCCAGACCCGCTGGCGCCGCACTCTCCACATGGTGCGCTGATGCGGCCGCGCAGGAAGCGCCGGTGGCTGGCGGCTTGCGTGCTCCTGCTGCTGCTCGCCCTGCTGGTTCCTCCCTGGATCAACCTGCGGCGCTACCACCAGCACGTCACCGGGGCACTGGCCGAGGCGGTGGGTCGGCCCGTCTCAGTGGGCGAGATCCATCTCCGTCTGCTGCCCCAGCCCGGATTCGACCTCGAGAGCTTCGCCTTGGCCGACGATCCCGCCTTCAGTCCCGAGCCCCTGCTGCGGGCCGACGAGGTCACGGCCGCACTCAGCCTCTCTTCGCTGTGGCGCGGACGCCTGGAGATCTCCAGCATCAGCCTCAAAGAGCCGAGCGTGAACCTGGTGCGCGACCGCGACGGCCGCTGGAACATCGAGGCGCTGCTGCGGCGCGCGGCCCAGCTTCCCTCGGCGCCCACCGCCACCCGGCCTCAGGCCCGGGCCCGCTTCCCCTATATCGAGGCCGAGGGCGGGCAGATCAACTTCAAGTTCGGCGACGAGAAGGTGGTATACGCCCTGCGCGAGGCCGACTTCGCGCTCTGGCTGGCCTCCGAGGACGAGTGGCGGATGCGCCTGGAGGCCAGGCCGGTGCGCACCGACGCCGCTCTCAGCGATACCGGGAGCCTGCGGATGGAGGCCCGGGTGCTGCGCCCCGCCGGCCAGCGCGACGACCTGCTGGAAGCCCACCTCGGGCTCGAGCGCGCCCAGCTCGGGCAGTTCAGCAAGCTGGTGCTGGGCCGGGACCTGGGCTGGCGCGGCAACGTGAGCGCCGACGCCACCCTGGCCGGCACGCCCAGCCGGCTCACCCTCAGCCTGCGCGCCTCGCTGCGGGATTTCCGCCGCTACGACATCGCCGCCACCGACAGCCTGGGCTTCCAGGCCTTGTGCACCGCCGGCTACCGCACCCAGGGCGCCGTGCTCTCCGGCATCGAGTGTCACCTGCCGCTGGGCAGCGGCGAGATCGCGGTGCGCGGCGCGGTCGCCGAGGTGTTCGCCGCCCGCCGCTACGACCTCAGCATCGCCGCCAACGACATCCCCGGCCCGGTACTGGCGGCGTTCGCCCGCCACGCCAAGCGAGGATTGCCGCCGGACCTGAGCGCCACCGCCGACCTGGACGCGGCCTTCACCCTGCGCACTCCGCCTGCTCCGGCGGGAGCGCCGGCGGTGTGGGCGGGCGGCGGCACCATCGCCGGCTTCACCCTGCGCTCGGAGACGCTCGCTCCCGAGCTGAAGCTGGACACGGTGGCCTTCACCCTGGTCCAGCCCGACCAGCCGCAGCCGGGCCTGGGGCTCAGCGCTCCGGCACGGCCACCCGCCGGCCCTCGCGTCGCCATCCTCCCGGTGAACCTGCCGCTGGGGGGCGCCGGGGTGAGCTTTGCCGACGGCTGGCTCTCCTCTGAGGCCTACCATTTCG
>DASPRL010000270.1 GCA_035624475.1 Terriglobales bacterium | reverse complement strand
GCCGGCGCGCGGCCCGGGACTCACGGCGCGGGGCAGCGCGGCGGTGTCGTAGAATGGCTGCGCCATGAGGCCCAGGAGCATCATCACCAGTGCACCTTGTCGCGTGGACCTGGCGGGCGGTACTCTCGATATCTGGCCGCTCTACCTCTTCCATCCCGGGGCTGTGACCGTGAACCTGGCGGTGGAGATCCAGACCGAATGCCGGCTGACGCGGCGGCCCGGCCGCCGCATCCGCCTGCGCTCCCGTGACACCGGCCGGGAGGAGAGCTTTGCCCGCCTGGACGCGCTGCTCCGCGCCCGCAGCTTCCGCCATCCGCTGGCTGCCTACCTGGTACGCTTCTTCGCTCCCCACGGCGGCCTGGAGATCGAGACCGACTCCGAGTCTCCCGCCGGCGCGGGCATCTCTGGCTCCTCCGCGCTGATGATCGCCACCACCGCCGCCCTGGCGCGCTTCACCGGCCGCCGCCTCTCCCGCGAGCAGATGCGGGTGGTGGCGCAAGAGGTGGAAGCCCAGCTCATCCGCGTGCCCACCGGATGCCAGGATTACTATCCCGCGCTCTACGGCGGAGCCAGCGCCATCCACCTGGAGCCCGGCGGGGTGCGCCACGAGCGTCTGCGCGTGGACCTGGACGAGATCGACCGGCGTTTCCTGCTGGCCTACACGGGGGCGCCGCGGCAGTCCGGGATCAACAACTGGGAGGTCTTCCAGGCGCACATCAACGACGACCGCCGGGTCTTCCGCAACTTCGAGGAGATCGCCGCCATCGCCCGCGCCATGCGCGCGGCCCTGGTCGCCGCCGACTGGGACGAGGTGGCGCGCTTGCTGCGCGAGGAGTGGAAGCTGCGCAAGACCAATGCTCCCGGCATCGCCACCCCGCTCATCGAGAAGCTGGTGAAGACGGCCCTGCGCCAGGGCGCGCGCGCGGCCAAGGTCTGCGGCGCCGGCGGCGGCGGCTGCGTCCTCTTCTGCGTGGAGACGGAGGCGCGGGCGCGCGTGGCCGAGGCTCTGAACCGCGCCGGCGGGCGCCTGCTGCCCTTCCGCGTGGCCCGCCAGGGCCTGGTCTATGGACCGCGCCGCGGCCGGGCGCCTGCCCGCCTGTAAAAAGCGCCCTCCGCGGTTGCAATCCCGCCCAAAAAAGGGAATCATAGGCGGAGCATTGGGCCGGGGTTTCCATGAAGCGGTCTTGCAGTGCGGTGCTCCTCGTGGCCTTCCTTTGGGGGCTCTCCGCCTTCGCCGATTCCAAGAAGAAGGACCGCGATACCCTGCCCGCGCCTTCTCCGCCCATGAGTGAGGCGACCAAGGTCGCCATCCTGCAGAGCCTGGCGGCCGAGCGCGTGTACGTGCGCAAGCCCTTTCCCCGGGGCAAGAAAGGCCTGGTGCTGAGCGCCACCGGGGTCATCACCCCCGACGACAGCGGCGTGGCGCAGCTCATCGCCGACCACGGCCTCGCCGCCAAGCCCGGCGACATGGCGGTCATCACCAAGATCGACTTCCGGGACGACAGCATCGTCTTCGAGATCAACGGCGGGCCCAAGAAGGGCGGCCACTGGTACCAGCACCTGCAGCTCGGCATCGGGGGCGGCATGACCTCGGTGGCCCCGCCCAACACCTCGGAGAATGCCCTCGGCTCCTACGTGGAGTTGAAGTTCCCCAAGTACGTCCCCGAGCTCAACGCGCACGAGATCCGCTCGCTGCTGGACCCGGTCTTCGATTTCAACTCGCACAGCTCTGCCGAGGCCTACGCCGAGACCCTGCCGCCCAAACTGCGCGAGGCCATCAAGGCGCACCACGTCCTGGTGGGCATGGACCACGAGATGGTGATCGCCGCCCTGGGCAAGCCCCTGCACAAGGTCCGGGAAAAGGACGCGTACGGCGTCGACTACGAAGAATGGATCTTCGGCGAGCCCCCGGAGGACGTGCAGTTCGTGCGCTTCATCGGCGAGCAGGTGGTGCGGCTGGAGATCATGAAGGTGGACGGCAGCAAGATCGTGCGCACCGAGCCTGAAGTGGAAGGCTACGCCCGGCCGGCGCAGGCAGCAGGGCAAGCAGCCGGCTCCCAGGGTGCTCCCCAGGAGCCGCCCACCTTGCGGCGGCCCGGCGAAGCTCCGCCCGACGGCGCGCCCCAGCAGCCCGGCGGTCCCGTGCTCATGCCCCAGGACACCGGCCCCGGCGCTCCTCCCAGTCCTAACCCGCCAAGCCCCGGCAATGGCCCGGGGACCCCGCCTCCGCCCCCTCCCGGCGGGCCCGGCTAGGGGCAGCGCCCGCTTCCCCCGGTTCCTTTCCCGCTGCCTGCGGTAGACTGGAGGAGTGAAGGTCGCGCTCGGGCAGATCAACCCCACGGTCGGGGACTTCCAGGGCAACTCGGCGAAGATCATCGATGCGGCGCAGCGCGCCCAGGCCGCCGGGGCGGGACTCATCCTCTTTCCCGAACTCTCGGTATGCGGCTACCCGCCGCGCGACCTCGTGGAAAAGGCCTCCTTCGTCGCCCGCAACCAGGAAACGGTGCAGGCCATCGCCGGGCAGACGCGCGGCATCGCCGTGATCTGCGGGCTGGTGACTCCGGCGCGAGCCGAGACCGGCAAGTCGGTGATGAATTCCGCCGCCCTGCTGCACGACGGCCGGGTCGAGTTCGTGCAGTCCAAGCGCCTGCTGCCCACCTACGACGTCTTCGACGAGATGCGCAACTTCGCTCCCGCCGACCGCCAGGAACTCTTCTCCTTCTGCGGGCGCCGCGTGGCCCTCACCATCTGTGAGGATGCCTGGAACGACAAACACTTCTGGAACCGCCGCCTCTACGGCGTGGACCCGGTCGAGGAACTGCTGCGCTCCGGCGGCGACTTCCTGTTCAACGTCTCGGCCTCGCCCTTCAGCCTGGACAAGCGCGAATTGCGCCGGCGCATGCTGCAGGCCATCGCCGGCGAGTACAAGGTGCCGGTGGTCTTCGTCAACCAGGTGGGCGGCAACGACAGCCTGGTCTTCGACGGCTCCAGCTTCGTGCTTGCTCCCGATGGCCGGGTCGTGGCCCAGGCCAGGTCTTTCGAAGAGGACCTGGTCTTCTTCGATTGCGACACCCTGTCCGGCGACGTCCACGAGCAGATCGCCGGCCGCGAAGCCAGCGCCTACGCCGCCCTGGTGTTGGGCACCCGCGACTACGTGCGCAAGTGCGGCTTCGAGCGCGTGCTCATCGGGCTGAGCGGGGGCATCGATTCCGCCCTCACTGCCTGCATCGCCGTGGAGGCGCTAGGCAAGGAGAACGTGATGGGGGTGGGCCTGCCGGGGCCCTACTCCTCTGCCGGCAGCGTGGAGGACGCCCGCGCCCTGGCCGCGAACCTCGGCATCCGCTTCGAGACCATCGCCATCACCCCCATCTTCGAGCACTTCCGCCAGGCCCTGGCCCCGCTCTTTGCCGGCCGACCCCAGGACGTGACCGAGGAAAACATCCAGTCGCGCATCCGCGGCACCCTGCTCATGGCCCTCTCCAACAAGTTCGGCGCGCTGGTGCTGAGCACCGGCAACAAGAGCGAGCTGGGGGTCGGCTACTGCACCCTCTACGGCGACATGGCGGGCGGCTTGGGCGTGCTCTCCGACGTCCCCAAGACCATGGTCTATCGCCTGGCGGAGCTGGTGAACTCGCGAAAGCCGGTCATTCCCAGGCCATCCATCGAGAAGCCGCCATCCGCCGAGTTGCGCCCCGACCAGCTCGACAGCGATTCGCTGCCTCCCTACGAGGTCCTGGACGCCATCCTGGAGGACTACGTGGAGGACAACCACTCCGCCGAGCAGATCGCCGCCGCCCACGGCTTCGATCGGGAGCTGGTGCGCCGGGTGGTGCGCCTGGTGCAGTCGAGCGAATACAAGCGCCAGCAGGCCGCCCCCGGCCTGAAGATCACCGCCAAGGCCTTCGGCGTGGGCCGGCGTTTTCCCATCGCCGCCAGGCCCGAGCTCTAGCGCCCCTTCTCACGCCTCCCGCTCTCGTTTAGACTTCCGGGGCGCGGCCGCACCACGCCGCTCACGCTCGTACCCAAGGAGACCCATGCGCCGCTGTCGCGCTCTTGCCCTTGTCCTGCTGCTGGCCGGGAGCATCCCGGCCCAGACCAAACCGTCCTCCGCGCCGCGCGCCGCCGGGCTGCCCACGGAAGCCACCGTGAACGCCTTCATGCGCCGCATGTTCGGCTGGGACAAGTCGCTGAACTGGGCGGTGGCCGGCATCCGACCCTCCGAGATCCCGGGCATGGCGGAGGTCACGGTGGCGGTGGGTGGGCCGCAGAACCTCACCCGCTTCTATGTCAGCGCCGACGGCAAGCATGCCGTGGTCGGCGACGTGATCCCCTTCGGCGCCGATCCCTTCCAGGCCGCCCGGGAGGCGTTGGAGCGCAAGGCCAAGGGGGCGGCCACCGGTCCCGCCGCCGCCCCGGTCACCATCTGGGAGTTCAGCGACCTGCAGTGCCCGCACTGCAAGGCGGCGCAGCCCACCCTGCAGCGCCTGCTCGCCGATCTTCCCAACACCCGCCTGGTCTTCCAGGAATTTCCCCTGCCCAGCCACGACTGGGCCATGACCGCAGCCCAGTTCGCCGAGTGCGTGCGCCGGGAGAAGCCGGCGGCGTTCTTCCCCTTCGTCCAGAGCGTCTACGACGACCAGGAGCAGATCACCGCCGACAACGCGCCCCAGCGCCTGCGCGACCTGGTGACGGCGGCGGGCGCCCGTCCTGACGCTGTCGCTGCCTGCGCCGCCCAGCCCGCCACCTTCGTGCCCATCAACGACTCCATCGAATTGGGCAAGTCCGTGGGCGTCGGCGGCACGCCTACGCTGTTCGTGAATGGGCGCAGGATCAGCAACCTGAACTCCATGCCCTACGAGCAATTCAAGGCCATTGTGGAGTTCGAGGCGCAGATGGCGCCTCGCCCCGCCGGGCAGGGCGCTCACTGACGGCCGCGCGGGAAGAGCCTAGCGGGGATAGGGCAGCCAGATCTCGGTCTGGGCCGAGCTTTCGGACGGGCTCACCAGCCGCGGTGTGATCACCACCAGCAGCTCGTCCTCGGTGTGCTGCACGTTCTCGTTGGTGACCAGCCGCCCCAGCACGGGGAGGTTCCCCAGCCCCGGCAGCCCGGTGCGCTCCGGCTGGTCGCTGCGCGAGATCGCTCCCACCACCACCGCCGTCTCGCCGTTCTTCAGCCTGACCGTGCCCGCGTACTCGCGATGCACCAGCGCGGGGATGCCGTTCGCGCTCACTCCCGCGAGCTGTTGGATGGTCATGTCCAGGAGCAGGGTGAGGTCGCCGCTGGGGTGCACCTGGGGAGTAGCCTTCACGCTCAGGCCCAGGTCCTCGTAGGTGAACGACGGGAAGGGGGCGATGAAGCTGTTGTTGGCGATGACCTGGGCCACCGCCGGCGTATTGAAGATGGGGGAGAAGGTCGCGTTCAGCACCGGGAAGCGCTGGCCCACGAAGAAGGTGGCGGGATCGCCGTCGCTGGCCCGCAGGGTCATGTGCTCGAGGCTGCGGAAGTTGGAGGAGTTGAAGCTGAAGTTCAGGACGGCCGGAGGGACGGTGACCGCCATGGTGGTGCTCCCGCCGCCGAAGATGAAGAAGGGCGTGGTGAGCAGCGGGTTGGCCGACTGCGCCTGCGCCTGCGCCAGCAGCGCCGCGATGGCTTGGGTGTTGGCCTGGTTGATGCCGCCGGAGGCGATGAGCTGGTTGATCTGGTCGAGCAGGGAAGGGTTGGCGGCGAACAACGACGCCAGCGAGGGGAGGTTGAACATCTGGTACTGCAGGGGCAACTGCACTCCCAGGTTGCGCAGGGAGGTCTGGCTGATCTCGTACACCTTCATGTCCAGCAGCACCTGGGCGCGGCCCTCGCCCAGGGACTCCAGGAAGCGCGTGGCCGGGTCCAGTTGCGGTTTGGGCGCGCGCAGCACCAGCACGCCCTTGCTGGCGCTGGGCGAGATGCTGCGGATCTCGAAGAGCCCGCGCAGCACCCCCACCAGTTCGTTGATCTCCTGCGGCGTGGTGGCGAAGGGAAGATAGAAGGTCCGCTCCGAGACCCGGTCGTACTGGCGGTGGTTTTCGGGAGTCTCGGCGGCCACCAGGATCTGCCGGGGATTCAAGGGCGTCCAGAAGAACTTGCCCATCATGCCCGCCACCCGCATGGCGGTCTCGAAGTCCACGCGCTCCAGGTCGAAGCGGACGGGGCGCGCGAGCACCGACTCGTCGATCACGGCGCTCACCCCGTAGGCCGCCGCCACCTGGGCCACCAGCCCGCGCGTGTCCCCGCGGTAGTGAAAGTCGCGGAGGCCGACCTGGGGCGCCAGCTCGATCTCGGCGGATTCGGAGGCCAACTGCAACCCGTGCGTGAGCCGGGGCGCGCGCTCACCCAGGGCGTCCTTCAGCCGCTGCTGAGCGAAGGCGTTGCCGGGATCGAGTTCCACGGCCGCCCGGAACTCGGCCAGCGCCGGCAGCGACTGCTGCTTGGCCAGCAGATCGTTCCCGCGCTCCAGGTGCTCGAAGACCAGTTGCTGGCGCGCCACTTCCCGCGCGGTGACGTACTCCAGGTTGTGGGGAAGCAGCCCGGCGGCCTGGTCGAAGGCGGCAAAAGCGGCGGCGGTATGGCGCGAAGCCGCCAGCTTCACCCCGCGATCGAAGGCGGCGCCCGCCTGCTTGATCTCCTGCTTGCCGGCGCAGCTTCCCGCAGCGGTCTTCAGTTCGTCGGCACACTCTCCGGGCGGCTGCTCCGCCGCCCAGGCGGGGAGGGCCAGAGCCACCGCCAGGGACAACACCGCCGCCAGGGTCCGCTCACGCATCGGGAAAAGGAATTGTACTCCGCCGGGAGGGGTTCAGGGCTGCTGCTTGAGCACGAAGCGCTCGATGGAGGCGGCCCGCCCGCTCGCCGGATCGCACTCGATGAGAGCGGCGCACAGCCACACGTTCTCCGTGGCTGGCTCGAAGCGCGCCGGCATGCTGCTCAGGAAGCGCTGCAGCACCTGCTCCTTCTGCACCCCGATGATGCTGTCGTAGGGCCCGGTCATGCCCAGGTCGGTGAGGTAGGCGGTGCCGCCGGGCAGTACCCGCTCGTCGGCGGTGGGGACATGAGTGTGGGTGCCGACCACCGCCGTCACCCGCCCGTCCAGATACCAGCCCATGGCCAGCTTCTCCGAGGTGGCTTCCGCGTGCATATCCACCAGCACCACCTTGGCCTGGACTGTCTTCAGCAGAGCGTCGGCGGTGCGGAAGGGATCGTCGTTGCTGCCCATGAAGACCCGCCCCTGCAGATTGAGGACGGCGTAGGGCACGCCGCCGCGGGTGGTGCCCTGGTACAGCCCGGTGCCGGGCGTGCCCGCGGGGTAGTTGGCCGGCCGGAGCACGCGCCGAGCGGAGCCGTTGGGCGACTGCAGGTATTCGATGATCTCTTTCTTGTCCCAGATGTGGTTGCCGGTGGTGAGCACCTCGATGCCGGTGGCCAGCAGTTCCTCGGCGATGGCCGGCGTCAGGCCGAAGCCGGCAGCGGCGTTCTCGGCATTGGCCACCACCAGGTCGATCCGGCGCTGGGCGACGATGTCGGCCAGGTGGTCGCGCACGATGTGCCGCCCCGGCCGCCCGAAGATGTCGCCGATGATGAGAATGCGCACGGTCTTTTGATACTACCATGCGCCCGCACGACGCCCGCTACGGCGCCAGTTCCGCCGTCTTCAGGAAGTTGTAGTTCCCGGAGGGGTCGAGGCGCAGGTTGCGCACCCGCCGCGAATGCACCATCACGTTGTCGAGGTAGAGGATGCTGACGTAGGGCAGTTCCTCGCCCACGATCTCCTGGATCTGGGCGTAGATCTGCTTGCGCTTGGCCTCGTCGGTCTCGCGCCGCCCGGCCTCGATCAGCGCGTCCACTTTGGGGTTGGAGTAGTGACCACGATTCGCGCCCCGCGGCGGCACGTTGGCGGAATAGAAGACGTCGAAGATATCGGGGGCCTCGTTGCCCCCGATCCAGCGCAGCGAGTACATCTGGAAGGCCCCTTTGAGCACATCCGAGTAGAAGGTCCCGAACTCCAGGGTGCGGATGTCCACCGCGATGCCCACCTCGCGCAGTTGCTGCTGGAAGACGGCGGCCTGCAGGCGCGGCACCTCCTGGGTCGAGGTCTTGTAGAGCAGGTGGAAGCGCACGCCGTTGCGGACGGGGTAGCCGGCCTGGTCGAGCAACTGCCGCGCCCGCGCGGGGTCGTGGTGCCAGGCGGGGACGCCGGCGTCGTAGGCCCAGCTCTCCGGGGGCAGGGGGCTGGCGGCGGGACGCGCCATGTCCCGCCACAGGTATTGGATCAGCGGCCGGCGGTCAAGGGCGCAGGCGATGGCCTGCCGCACCTGCTCGTCCTTCAGGATGGGGTCGGTCAGGTTGAAGGCCAGATAGTTGTAGATGGAGCCGGGCGCGCGCTCCACTTGCAGCCCCGGGTCGCGCGCCAGGGTGAGCACCGTATCCGGGGTCAGGGAATTCAGCGCGATGTCGGCGGAGCCTTTGCGCAGCTCCAGCGCCTCGGTAGTGTAGTCGGGGACGATGGCGAAGCGTACGCGCGCGATCTTCGGCTTCGCGCCCCAGTAGGCGTCGTTGCGCTCCAGCACCACTTCCTTATCCAGTTGCAGGCTGACGAAGCGGAAGGGCCCGGAGCCGATGGGATGCCGGCTGAACTCCGGCCCGCTGCCGTAGGGCACGATGCCGCTGGCGCCCTCCGAGACGTTCCAGGGCAGCATGGCGTCGGGCTCCTTCATGTGGAAGATGACGGTGGCGTCGTCGGGCGTCTCGACGGAGGCGACGTAGCGGTAGGCGCTGGCCTTGGCCGTCTTCACCGTGCCATTGAGGATGCTGTCGAAAGTCCACTTCACGTCGCGAGCGCCCAGCGGGCGGCCGTCGTGGAAGCGCACCCCGCTCCGCAGATGGAAGACGTAGGTGCGCGGGTCGGGCGTCTCCCAGCGCTCGGCCAGGCCGGGCTGGACGTCGAAGTGGTCGTCGCGGGTGAGCAGAGCGTCGAAGAGCAATTGGTCGATGCGCTCCGAATAGGCGTCCGTGCCCACCCGCGGATCCAGGTTCGTCGGGCTGCTCTCGATCAGCATCACCACGGTGTTGGGATCGGGGCGCTGCGCGCAGGAGGTGAGCAGCAGGAGCAAGAGAATGCAGATTGCAGATTTCAGATTGCAGATCGAAGCTCCGCGCCGCCGCGACAATCTGCAATCTGCAATCTTCAATCCGCAATCCCGCGTCATGGATAGGAGACCTTGCCCAGGACGACGGCCCGCTCCGCCCCCGTGGCCGCAGGCATGTTCCCCGGCCGCCGCTGGCAGGTCTGGTAGGCGAGCAGGGCGAAGGCCACGGCTTCTTTGGCCGCTCGCGGCAGCCCGAATTCCTCAGAGCGCCGCAGTCGCAGCCCCAGGTTGGCGATCTCCGCCTGGATCATCTTCACCAGGGTGGGATTGGCGGCGCCGCCACCGGAGACGATGTACTCGCGGTAGCCGCCATCCCTGAGCACGAAGCGCCGCAGCGCCACTTCGATGGAGCGTGCGGTCAGCGCGGTCGCGGT
>DASPRL010000269.1 GCA_035624475.1 Terriglobales bacterium | reverse complement strand
GGCACGCGGGTGCCGTCCTTGGAAGTGTAGAAGACCTGCATGGTCTCGTACTGGCTGGGGTCGAAGGCCACCTTGGGCTGGCGGAATAGCGTGCTCTTGCCGGTGGTGAAGTCGTAGCGGTAGACCGTGGCCGGCGTAGTGTAGCTGGTGTAGGTGTAGAAGGTCTCGGTGTCGTTGGTCTTGCCGCCGAAGCCGGCGGCGGTGCCGATCCCCGGCAGTTCCAGGTCCTTCAGGTGCTTGCCGTCAGCACTGAAGATGCTGACCAGGGCACGCGCATCGTGCAGGTAGGAGATGACCAGCTTGTCCTTGTCGAGCAGGCTGACGTTGTCCATGGCGTCCTTGGACTCGGGCACGATCGTCTTCCAGTCCTTGCGCTCGGGATGGCGCAGGTCGATGGCGATCACGCGCCCCCGCGGCGCCTGCAGGTCGGTCTGGAAGTAGAACACCGGGCCAAGGTTGCCCACGAACGCATAGCGGGCATCGAAGTCGTCGAGCAGCCGCACCACTGGCGCGTCCTTCTGCCCCAGGTCCTTGTAGTAGAAGCGGTTCTTGGGATCGGTGCCTTGCCACACGGTGATGCCCAGGTAGGCGCCGTCGTCGGTCACGAAGCCTCCGAAGCCCATCTCCTTGTTGTCCGGACGCTCATAGACCAGCACGTCTTCCGACTGGGGCGTGCCCAGCTGGTGGTAGTAGAGCTTCTGGAAGTAGTTGGCACCGGTCATCTTGGTCTCGGCCTTGGGCTCGTCGTAGCGGCTGTAGAAAAAGCCCTTGCCGTCCTTGGTCCACGAGGCCCCGGAGAACTTCGCCCACTTGATCACGTCCGGCAGCTTCGCGCCGGTCTGCGTGTTCATCACGTGCCACTCCTGCCAGTCGGAGCCCGCGTCTTGCACGCTGTAGGCCAGCAGGCTGCCGTCGTCGGTGAAGGCCAGCCCGCCCACCGCCACCGTCCCGTCGGCGGAGAGGGTGTTGGGGTCGAGCAGCATCCGCGGCTCGCCCGCCAGCGAGTCTACCTGGTACCACACGCTCTGGTTCTGCAGCCCGGAGTTGCGCGCGAAGAAATAGTGGCTGCCCTCCTTGCGGGGATTGCCGAAGCGCTCATAGTTCCACAGCTCGGTCAGACGCGCCTTGATGGCCGCGCGCTCCGGGATGGTGTCCAGGTACGCGAAGGTGACTTTGTTCTCCGCCTCCACCCACGCCTTGGTCTCGGGCGAATTCTCGTCCTCCAGCCAGCGGTAGGGGTCGGTGACCTTGGTGCCGAAGTAGTCGTCGACCGTGTCCCCGGTCTTGGTCTGGGGATAGGTGATTTTGGCGGGCGCGGAGGCGGCGGCCGGCTGCATCTGGGCGCTCACCATTCCCACGCACAACATCAGAGTTGCCAGGAGCATCATCTTGCGGAACATGCGGGAACCTCGCTTGTGGACGTAGAGGGTTGTAGTCCTTGGACGTCTTGAACCTGCCAAGGTTATCGGGAATGGGGGCTCGCCTGCAACCCTGCCCGCCCTGGGCGGCTGGGCCCGCCCTGGTGACCAACGGACACTGCCCGTTAGGGTGGGGGTGCGACCTCCGGCCGGTGCTTTTTTCCGGGCCCTTTGGGCCCGGCGGGTAGTAAAATCTGCCCAGTCTTTTCCCCCGGTATGACAGCAGTGACTTGCGCGCCCTTCGGGACCTCAGTTGCAATGTCCCGGTGTTTCGTTCGTAAGGAGCCGAGGCTCCCGCGATGAAATACTGCGACACCTGCCGCACCACCTATCCCCCCGAGTTCTCGGTGTGCCCCAAGGACCAGGCCCCCCTGCGGGAGACCGAAGAGCTGGTGCCGGGCATGATCCTGCGCGGCAAGTACGAGATCCTGGACAAGATCGGCTCCGGCGGCATGGCCTCCGTCTATCGCGCCAAGCACCTGACCTTCAACGAGATCCGCGCCATCAAGGTGGTCAGCAACCAGTTGGCGCGCGACGAGAAGTTCCTCAAGCGCTTCAAGAACGAAGCCATCATCGCGCGCAAGCTGCGCCATCCCAACGCCGTCCACATCGACGACTTCGACACCACCGACGACGGCCGCCCCTTCATCGTGATGGACTACGTGGAGGGCAAGAACCTGCGCACCGTGCTGCACGAAGGCGGTCCCATGCCGGCGCAGCGGGCGGTGCGCATCGCCCGCCAGGTCACCGCCGCCCTGGACGCCGCCCACAAGCTCGGCATCGTCCACCGCGACATCAAGCCTGACAACATCCTCATCGTCCCCATGCCCGCCAAGTCGGAGTACGGCAGCGACATCGCCAAGGTGCTGGACTTCGGCATCGCCACCGTGCGCGAGGGCGGACCCATCGGCACTCCCGGCTACACTCCCACCCAGACCTCGGTGGTGGTGGGGACGCCGCAGTACATCTCCCCCGAGCAGGCCATGGGCAAGCCCGGCAGCGAGATCGACGGCCGCGCCGACCTCTACTCGCTGGGCGCCGTCCTCTACGAGATGCTGACCGGGGCGCCGCCCTTCGACTCCGACACGCCCATCGGCGTGCTGCTGCAACATTTGCAGGCCCAGGCCAAGCCTCCGCGCGAGCGTTGCCCCGAGCGGGACATTCCGGCGAAGGTCTCGACGCTGGTGATGCGCGCCCTGGAGAAGGAACCGGGCAAGCGCTTCCAGAGCGCCGAGGAGATGACCCGGGCGCTCAGCGATCCCGATCATTGGGAGGCTTCCGCAGCGCCTGCCGCGGCTCCTGCCGCCAAGGCGGCCGCCGCCGCGGCGGCCCTTCCGGAGTTCGAGGTCAAGCCCGCCCCGCCGCCACCCACTCCGCCGCCCCCGGCCCACGACGAGGACCTCGACGTCGGTTACAAGGGCCGCGACCGCGACTCCGGCGTGCGCTTCGCGGGAGTCGACTTCGAGGCCATGAAGAAGGCCCAACTGCCTCCCGAGCTGGAGCCGGAGGAACCGCCGCCGCCACCGCCGCCGCCGCCGAGGAAGACCCCAACCATCGTCGCCGGACCGCCGACTGGGGTCACTCCCAGGCCGAGCGCGGCTCCTCCCGCCCAGGTCGAAGCCAAGCCGGTGCCCGGGGTGGCGGTGCCGACTCCTACGCCGCGCCCTCGGCCTACGCCTCCACCCGGGTCGGCGCCGGCGCCCCAGAGCAGGCCCTCCCAAGGCGGCCGCCCCGGCCCGGAGCAGACTCAGACGGTCTACCAGGAGAGCAAGCCCAAAGGCCCAGGCTTGGCGCTGCCCGCCCTGCCTGCCTGGCTGCCCAAGGCGGGCTACATCGGCCTGGGCGCGCTGCTGCTGCTGATCATCGCCGTGTTTGCGTGGAATCGCATACACGCGCCCGCTGCGTCTCCGCAGGCGGCCGCGACCGGCGCCGCTCCCACCCGGGACGACGCTCAGATCCTCCAGGATGTGAAGCAGGCACTGCATGATTCTCCCACCCTGCGCCGCATGCCCATCCAGGTGAGCGTGCAGCAAGGCGTGGTCACCCTCATCGGCAGGACCAACAACGCCAACATTCCAGGATTCGCCCAGGCCGTGGTCGGAGCGATCCCCGGAGTGGTGCAGATCGACAATCAGATCGACGTGGTCACCGGCGCTGCTGGCTACGGATCCTCCAGCCGGGCCGCGCCCTCCTCCAGCAGGACCGAGTCCACCACCACTTCCGCTCCGCGTCCGGCGCCCTTCGGAGGCGCCACCCAGGAAGCTCCACCGGTGGCGGGCGCGCTGCCCTCGGCGAGCGACGAGAACGTCGGCGTCCAGCAGATGCGCATCCAGCAGGCCATCGATATGGGGAACTTCCGCCTCTCCCAGGGCGACTACCCGGGCGCCGCCCGCGCCTTCCGCCGCGCCCTCGCCCTCGATCCCAACAATGCCGCCGCCAGGGCGGGCCTCCAACGAGCCGAGCGCGGCCACTGAATCCCGCCCCGCGGCTTCATTCCTGCAAGTCCAAATGTAAGATCGCCCTCAGTAGAACGACAGCGTGCCCTCGATGCGGGCACGGCGCAGGGCGCGCCCGAACAGCCACAGGCTGAGCGGCAGGAGCAGCACCGCGAAGGCCAGCAAGGCCGCCAGAGGCGCCGCCAGGGCGCTCCACGAGGCTCCCTTGACCATGGCCATGCGCAGCCCGTCGAGGGAGTGGGTCACGGGGATGAGCGCCGCCAGCTTCTGCAGCCAGGGCGGCAGCACGCTCACCGGGAAGGTCATCCCGGTCAGCAGCCAGGCCAGCGACGAGAACAGCCACACCACGGCGCTGCCTTTCTGCAGCCGCACCTGCAGGGCGGCGGCCGCGATCCCCATGGCCACCGCCACCACCAGCGAGACCAGGAACACCGCCACGCATCCCCACAGGTTCAGATTCAAGGGCACGCGGAAGAGCCAGAGGCCCAGGCCGAGATAGAGCACCAGGTACAAGGTGCGCTCCAGGAAGACCGAGGCCGCGGTCAGGAAGATGATCACCGGTGCGGGCGTGGAGGTGGTCATCAGCACCTCCATGGTGCCGCTGATCTGGGCGTCGTGCACCGCGCTCACGAAGGCGCTGATGCCCACCACGAAGAAGCCGTAGAAGCCGGTGCCGATCAGCAGAAAGGAAAAGTAGTCCATGCCCTCGGGGCGGAAGCCCGGGCCGATGGCGCGCGCCAGGTAGTAGAACGCCACCATCTCCGCCAGCAGCGCCAGCACCGGCATCCAGAAGCCGGCGCGATAGCGCAGCGCGATCAGCAGGTCGCGCCGCCAGATGGCCAGCAATTTGTCGAGCAGGACGGCCAAGCTCTATTCCTTTCCCGCGCCGGCCGGGCTCTCGCCTTCCGTCTCCCGGAAGTAGAAGGCGCGCAGTTCCTCCAGCGAGACGCCCGCTCCCAGGCGGTGCTGTCCCGCCAGCACGCCGCGCGCCAGCACGGCCACCGCGTCGCCCACCGCCATGGCCTCGTCGAAGCGATGGGTGGTGAGCAGGATGGCGGCGCCCGCGTCGGCGGTCTCGCGCACCAGCGTCCAGAAGCGCGAGGCCGCGGCCGGGTCCAGGCTGCGCGTGGGCTCGTCCAGCAGCAGCACGGCGGGTTTCTTCAGCAGGGCGCGCGCGATGCCCAGCCGCTGGTACATGCCGCTGGAGAATTTCATGACCAGGGTGTCGCCGGCCTCGGTGAGTCCCGCCTTCTCCAGCGCCCACTCCACCCGCTCGCGCCGCTGTTCCCGGAGAACATCATCCAGGGCGGCGAAGAAGGCCAGGTTCTCCCGCGCCGTGAGGCGAGGATAGAAGGAGCGTTCGGCGGCCACGGCGAATCCCACCGCGCCGCGCGCGCGCGCGGCCTCGCGCACCGTGTCCGCGCCCGCCACCTCCACCCGCCCGCCGTCGGGAAGCAGCATGGTGGAGACCAGCTTGAGTAGCGTAGTCTTGCCGCTGCCGTTGGGGCCCACCAGCACCAGCACCTCGCCCGGGGCGGCGCTCAGGCTCACCTCCTGGAGGGCGCGGGTCTCGCCGCCGCGCTCCCGCCCGATCCAGTTCAGCAGCGCCGGCCGGTGGCGGAAGACCTTGCTCACCGACTCCAGCGCCACGCTCACCGGGCGGACGAAGCCGGTGGTCTCGGGGGAAGGTGCGACCGGAGGCGGGTTCACGGGCGCATCCCCTTGCCCGCCAGCCGCGCCAGCCGCACCGCGGGATACAGCGGAAAGAGGAAGGCGGGCAGGCGGACGCTCTGCCACTCGGCGGCGCCCGGGGTCACCGCCAGGCGCAGGAGATAGCGCATGCGGTCGCGGCGGCGCTCGCGGGCGCGCAGGAAAAAACGGTGGTCGGCGACGCTCCACTCCGTGCCCACAGACTCGACCAGCGGCCGCTGCAGCACCTCCCGCGCCAGCAACTGGAGCTCCGCGTCGGCATCGATCGCGGCCGCCGGGCCGGCGGCCAGCGGCGCGTCCAGCAGCTCGCGCGCCAGGTGCAGCGGCAGGTGGACCAGCCGCCGCAGCCCCAATGTCCCCGCGCGCTGCTCGACCGCGCCCCAATCCAGGTCCGGGGACCGGCGCAGCAACTGGGCCACGTCACAGATCCAGCCCAGGCCTCGCCACAGGTGCTTGCCGGCGTGCAACGCCAGCACCAGCAGCAGGTCCTCGGGGCACAGGGTCCGCACCTGTTCCTCTCCCAGTCGTGCCGGTTGGGCCCGCCGCAGGAACTCGTCCACCGCGGGCTCCGTGGCGAAGTGCCGCGGTGCGATGCGCCAGTGGACTTCCACCACCACGGCGCCTTCGCGGCCCACAAATCCCAGTTCGCACCCGGAGCGCAGGTAGGCGCTCTGCTGCTGCGCGCTCAGCTCGATCTGCGGGCGATACCCGGCAGCCAGCAGCAGATCGCGCGCGGCGGGGACGTGCCCCGACTCCACCAGGATGTCGAGGTCTGAAAACTCCCGCAGCGACAGGTCGCCGTACAGGCCGGCGGCCAGCGCCGGGCCTTTGTAGGGTAGGGCAGGAATGCCGGCGGCTTCCAGGCCATGCAGGATCCGCAGCAGCTCGCCCGCCAGCAGCAGATTGCTGCGCGCGTGGCGGGCAAAGCGGACTTTCAGCCGCTCCACCACCACCGCAGGCGCCACCTCCGCGGCGTTCTCCGCCAGGTTCCAGCAGAGCAGCGGTTCCAGGCCGTGGAGCTCCGCCGCCTGCAACAGCAGCTCCCAGTCCAGCGGCGTCGCCGCCAGCTCGCGCAGCCGCTGCTTGTGCTCCGGCTCCAGCGGAGTGCGCGCGCACGCCAGCAGCAACCGGCCTTCCGGGCTGGCGATCGCGGGTGTGCTGGGCGGGCTCATGCCGGGTAGAAGGGGAAGGTCCCCCGCATCCTAACTCATTCCGTGCGCCCGGGAGGAGCTAGCAGCGCACGATCTTGGGCGATTCGATGCCACGGGTGGCGTTGCGGGTGTCCACCACCAGTCGCGACTCGCGCACGATGCGGCCGTAGTCGTAGTCGGAGTGGTCGGTGA
>DASPRL010000268.1 GCA_035624475.1 Terriglobales bacterium | reverse complement strand
CCAGCGATTTCGCAAACCCACCCGGCAGAGTTGCCCAAGCAGTTGAGCCAGCGGTGTTTGTCGGCGAGCGGGGGTTAGGGGTCATTTTTGCAAATCTTCGAAAGGTCTTGACACGGAGGATATCTGACACTACAATTAGTGTCATATGGCTCGACCCCGTTCCGCCCCAGATCCCGACCTCCAGCGTCGTGGGCGACTCGTTCGTAGCCTGGGGGCGCTGCGGGACATGCTCCCGGGCTCCTTCGTCGAGCGCCAGCGGAGGTGCGGTCAGCCCAACTGCCGCTGCGCCGATGGGCAGAGCCTCCACACCCAGTTCCAGCTCTCGGTGCTCATCCAGGGGCAGCCCCAAGCCTTCCACGTCCCCGCCCGGCTGGCCGCCGTGGTGCGCCAGCACGTGGAATTGCGCCAACGCTTTGAGGCGGCCGCGGCCGCGATCTGCCAGATCAATCTGCGGCGGTGCCTGCAGCAGAGACGGCAGGGCTGACCCGTGCGCCGGCACGCGTGTGAAGTCTACCTCGAGAAGGTGTTTGACTTCTCGGCCCAGGTCCAGGCGCTGCCCGAAGCCCGTCAGTCTCCGCGCCACCCGTGGCCGAAGATCTTCCACGCGGTGTTTCTGGGCGCCGCCTGCCAGTTCCCCACCCTGCACCGCCTCGAGGCCGAGTGCCGCACAGGCGTGCTGGCCACGCGCCTCGGCCCGCTCAGCGAAGACACCATCGGCTACGCCCTGGCGCGGCAAGGGGCGGAGCCCATCTTCCACCTGGGGTGTCAGATCGCCCGCCAACTCCAGCGCAACGGCGTCCTGCGCTCCGCGTGGGCCCGGGGCCGCATCGTGGCCAGCGTGGATGGGATCGAGATCTGCCGCTCCTTCGTCCGGTGCTGTGATCAGTGCCTGGCGCGCAAGGGGCGGCACCAGGTGGCGGGCGTGGACCGGGAGGACATCCAGTACTACCCATCGCCTGGTCGCCGTGATGGTGGTGAGCGCGGCCTTCCCCGTGCCGCTGGGGCTGCGGTTTCTGCGGCCGGGCGAAGAGGAGGTCGGACCGGCCGGCGCCCTGCTCGCGGACTCGGTCGAGCACCTCGGGCGGCGGTTCGTGGACACTCTGGTCGCCGATGCCGTCTATCTGCAGCGGCCCTTCGTGCCCCGGGTCGAGCAGCTGGCGTGGGAGTGGGTCTTCACGGTGAAAGAGAATCAGCCCGACCTGGTGGCCGAAGCTGCCCGGCTGACTACCCGGCCGCCGGACCAGCTCACCTCCGAGCCCGACCAGGACCTGGAGCTGGGGCATGCCCCGGAGGTCTACTGGCCCGTCGCGGATCGCGCGGTGCGCGTCGTCAAGGCGGTGCGCACGCGCCGCAAACGCCAGGTCACGGTGCGCCGCGGACCAGCGGCGAAGCGGTGCCACTGCAAGGCACCGGTCAGCGAAACCAGCACCAATTACTACGCCACCAACCTGGACCTGGGCCACATCCCGCCCCAGTTCATCTATGCCCTCGGGCGCAGCCGCTGGCGGACTGACGCCGAGGTGTTCCAAACGCTCACCACGGATTGCCACTTGAAGCGGCCCTCCGTGCATCAGCATCGGTACCAGGCGCTCGTGCTGCTGACCATGCTCCGGGTGCTCGCCTATCTGCTCAGCCTGGTTTTCTATCACCGTCAAATTCGCAGTCACGTGCGCGGTCGGGCGATCGGCTTTTCGGAGTTCGCCCGCGAGCTGGGGTATCGTTTCCTGCGGCTGCGCTTCGATAGCAGCTGAAACCCGGCCTCCCACCGGGGCTCGTCGGCGTCCCGTTGCGTAGGACGCAGGGAGATCTCTTCTCTCAAATCGGGGCCTTGTTGTCCAAGGCCTCCATTCTCCCGCCGTCACACTCCGACAGCCCTTTGCAAGATCGATCCCTCCTCGCAGCGCTCAGTAGGCCTCACCAACACATCGACTTCACCCGCTAGAATGTCGGTTTGCGAAATCACTGGGTGAATCGCGTTGACTCTCGACAGCCCCTGTGCCAATCTTCCACCGTTTCCCCTTCCCACGGAGGCTCCCATGCTGATCGTGGTGCCGGATGACAACCCGCCTGTGATGGCAGGCACGCCCGCCCTGGAACGCTTGCGACGAGTGGGCGAGGTTCGCCTGTACGACTCGGACGCCACCGATCCCCAGGTGCTTTCGAGCCGGCTGCAAGCCGCCGAGGTCGCCGTGAACATTCGCGGGCGGACCCAGTTCACATCCGAGGTTCTAGCGGCTTGCCCCAAGCTCCGCATCATCGCCATCTGGGGGACGGGAACGGATAACGTGGATCTCAAGGCAGCAGCAGCCCGCGGGATCACTGTGACCAACACCCCAGGGGCCAACGCCGTCGCCGTAGCCGAACACACCGTGGCCTTGATGCTGGCCCTGGTAAAGCAGCTTGCTCCAGCGGATCAAGGTGTCCGGCAGGGCGGCTGGCCGAGAAATCTGGTCCCCCAGCTCCGGGGAAAACGTCTCGGCATCATCGGAACGGGCCTGATCGGGCGCGAGGTCGCCGCCATGGGCAGGGGTTTGGGTCTGAACGTGGTGGCCTGGACGTTTCATCCAGACCAAAAGTTGGCCGCCGCGCTCGGTCTGCGATACATCGACCTACCCGAGCTGCTTCGGACGGCGGACTTTGTCTCCCTCCATCTCCGTGCGACGCCGGAGACG
>DASPRL010000267.1 GCA_035624475.1 Terriglobales bacterium | reverse complement strand
GTCTTCCAGCCCGGCGACCACGGCTCCACCTTCGGCGGCAATCCCCTGGCCTGCGCCGTGGCCCGCACCGCGCTGCGCGTGCTGGTCGAGGAAAAGCTGGTGGAGCGCTCGGCCGAACTGGGCGAGTACTTCATGGAACGGTTGCGCACGCTGGCCAGCCCCGACCTGCGCGAGGTGCGCGGCAAGGGCCTGTGGATCGGCATCGAGTTGCGCAGCCCGGCCCGGCCCTACTGCGAGGCCCTCAAGGACGAGGGCATTCTATGCAAGGAGACCCACGACCGCGTGATCCGCATCGCTCCGCCTCTGGTCATCACCCGCGAGGAGATCGACTGGGCCTTCGAGCGCATCCACAAGGTCATCGAGAAGGACCGCCCGGCCGCCTCGGCGGCTTGAAGGAACACCGCCGGGGTCCGGGGCTCCGGCCTAGCCGGGTCCGCCCCGTCGGGTGGATAATCTTCTCCAGGGGCAAGCGACTTCTTCCGCCCTCCCGTGTTGGAATCTGGCGGGGCCGTGGGCTTGAGACGGGCCGCAGGCGAATACCCTGAAGCAGCGGAGCAAGAGGCATGCTGGGAAGCGTCCTGATATTGGTCGCGTTGATGGGCCTGGCGACCTGCACGATTTTTCTCCTGCTGGTGCTGCTGGGAGCGCGGCGCTTCCGGCGCCAGGGAAGCACCGCAAGTCCGGGACCTCTGCCGCCGGTCAGCGTCTTGAAACCTGTCCACGGTATGGAACCCCGCCTGGAACAGAACCTGGAGAGCTTCTTTCTCCAGGACTACCCGGAATTCGAGATCATCTTCGGCGCGCGCCACCACGACGATCCTGCCCTGCAGGTGGTCGAACGCCTGCGGCAGCGTTATCCCCGAGTCCCGGTGCGGGTGGTGCTGGCGGGAGAGCCGGAGCATCCCAACGCCAAGGTCTGCGCCCTGGAGAAGATGCTGGCGGCGGGAGGCCATCCCTACCTGGTGATCAGCGACAGCGACGTGCGCGTCACCCCCCGCTATCTGCGGGAGGTGGTGGAGCCGCTGCTGGACGAGCGGGTAGGGTTGGTGACCTGCCTGTATCGCGGGGTACCCGCGGGCGGGCTGTGGTCACGCCTGGAGGCGCTGGGCATGTCGGTGGAAATGGCCTCGGGCGTGCTCGTCGCCAACCTGATGGAGGGCATGCGCTTCGCTCTCGGACCGACCATGGCGCTGCGCAAGGAGCGCCTGGCGGAGGTGGGCGGCTTCGAGGCCCTGGCCGACTACTGCGCCGACGACTACGTGCTCGGCCATCGCATCCATGCCGCCGGATACCAGGTCGTCCTCTCCCACCACGTGATCGACCACTTCTCCCTGAACCGGTCCCTGGCGGGCTCCTTGTCCCACCAGGTGCGCTGGATGAAGAGCACGCGCTATTCCCGCCCGCGCGGCCACTTGGGCACCGGCCTCACCTTCGCCATGCCCTTCGGGATCCTGGGATTGCTGGCCGGGCTGGCGGCAGGGGAACCGTGGCTGGGGCTGGCCCTGCTGGGTGCGGCGCTGGCCAACCGCATGCTGCAGGCGCTGGCGGTGGGTTGGGGGGTGGTGCGCGATCCCGAGGCGGCGCGCTTCTTCTGGCTCTACCCCGCGCGCGACTTCCTGGGCTTCGTGCTGTGGTGCTACAGCTTCGCCGACTCCAGCATCGAGTGGCGCGGCGAGCGCTACCAGCTTCAGGCCGAGGGCAGAATGGTCCCTGCCTCCGCCCTTCCCGTCGCCGGCAGCCAGGAGCACAGTCCCGCCTAGGCCGGCTCAGGGCCGGTTGCTGTAGACCACCTTCCCCGAGCTTTCGGCGATGACGTGACGCTCCGCCGGGAGGGCGGCGTCCGCCTGTGTCCGGCGGTCCGCCGGCACGAAGAGGAAGATGCGCTCCCCGGAGCGCCAAGCGCGCCGCAGGTCGTCGTCGTCCCAAAAGACCGGGGGCGCATCGGGGAAGGTAGAGCCGAACCACATGGAAGTCGTGCGGCCGTTGACCAGCCGGATGGGGCACCGCAGGTAGAAGAGCAGCGACGATCCCAGCGCTTGGTCGCCGTAGATGGCCACCTGGTCCCGCGGGCCGGCCACCTGCCCGATGCGGTCCGCCAGCGGCTTCGAGGAGAGATAGGGTTCAAAGCGCACCAGGGCGATCTGCGCCGCCGCCAAGAGGAGCGCCGCGGTGAGCGCCACCATCCAGGTCGCGGCCCAGTCGCGCCGGTTGCGGCGCAGCCACAGGGAGGCCAGGGGCCCGAGCAGCAGAGCCGCCGCTGCCAGCGCCGCCGGCAGGCGCAGTGCCGCGAAGGAGGCCGTGGTCAAGTCGAAGAAGTGGGACATGGAGAGCGTGTAATGGCCGACGCCACGCTCCACCAGCACGCTGCCGATGTCGGCCACGTAGGGCAGGTGGCGCGACTGCCACAGCCCCGCCCCCAGCGCCGCCGCCGCGGAGATGCCCAGCATCGCCAGCAGCCACTGCCCACCCAGGATCCAGCCGCGCCCTTCGCCGCTCTCTTCCGCCCGCGCCAGCGCCGCCGCCAGCAGCAGCAGCAGCGGCAGATAGGCGGGAAAGGTGTAGTACTCCTGGTTGGTGGAGACGGCGAAGAACACCAGTACCACCGCCGCCCACACCAGGCAGAGCAGGCGGCTGCGGCCGGCGAAGTCCAGGGGCGGGCGCGCGCCGCCGCCGCGGCGATAGTCCTGGCGCCAGCGCCGCACCGCCAGCGGCAGGTACAGGCTCCAGGGAAAGAGCCAGGCCAGGTGGAGCCCCCAGTAGGCCAGCGCGGGGAGCTTGTTGTAGTCGCGCGGATAGCGCTTTCCCAGGAAGCGCAGGAAGTGCTCGTTGACGAAGTAGAACCAGAAGAAACCGTGGCCGCCGGCGCCGCCCGTGTTGCGCAGTCCCGCCAGGATGTGCCAGGGCGCGGCGAGGACGAAGAACAGCAGCAGGCCGGTGGGGAGGCGGAACTCGCGCCAGCGCCTCCAGTCGCCGCTGAGGGCTGCGTAGATCACCGCAGTGAGGCCGACGAACACCAGCGCCACCAGACCCTTGGTCAGCACCGCCAGGGCCAGCGCGGCGTAGCCGGCGTACCAGCGCCAGGACTTGCCGTCCTCGAGTGCCGTCAGGAAGCAGTACAGCGTGGCCGCGATCAGCAGGCTGAGCAGGACGTCGGGGATCTGCACCCGGGTGAAGAGGTACATCCCCAGCGCCGTGGCCAGGAAGAGGGCGGCATAGGCGCCGGCGCGCGCCCCGAAGGCGCGCCGGCCCCAGGTCCCGGCCAGCAGCACTAGCAGCAGCACTGCCAGGGTCATGGGCAGGCGGGTGGAGAACTCGGAGACCCCGAAGGCGCGGTAGCTGAGCGCGGTTAGCCAGTAGGGCAGCGGGGCCTTCTCCAGGTAGCGGATGCCGTTGACGTGCAGCGTGACCCAGTCGCCGGTCATGGCCATCTCGCGCGCCGCCTCGGCATGGGTGGAGTCGGCGTCGTCGAAGAGGGCCGGCCGGAACATCCCGCCCGCGTAGATCAGCAGGAAGATGGCGAGGACGGCCAGCCTGGCGAGTCGTGAGGGAGTGGGAGCGTTCATTCGGATCCAGCCGTACCCAGTGCGAATCGCCTATTGTAAACGGCCCGCGGCAGCCTCTTCGTCACATCCGCTTGTGATGTGCTGCCTCGACGCTGCCCGCGCACCGAGCGTATTCTGGGTTGTTTTCCGGAGGACCGCCGTGCGCGACGCCATCATGCGCCTGTGGCCGGAACTGGAGTGGATCGCCGATCCCGGCCTGCGCGAGCAGACCGCCCGTACCTGGGAGCGCGCCTTCGCGCTCAGCCCGCTGAAGCCCGAAGACCTGGAGCGCATCCCTTTCACCCTGCTGGTGCCCGACTGCCCCGTGACTTTCATGGAGCACAAGCGCTGCGTCGTGCACATCGCGCGGCGCGCCGCCGAGTCCATGCGCGAATTCCTAGGGCGCGCCCTGCCCATCGACATGGACACGGTCATTGCCGGCGCCATCCTGGCCGACGTGGGCAAGCTGCTGGAATACGAAGTGGTGGACGGCAAGACGCGCCAGAGCCGGCGCGGCGAGTACCTGCGGCATCCCTTCACCGGGGTGGCGCTGGCCATGGAGTGCGGCGTGCCCGACCGCGTCTGCCACATCATCGCAGCGCACGCCGCCGAGGGCGACCTGGTCCGGCGCAGCACGGAGGCAATCATCGTCCATCACGCGGATTTCATGAGCTATCTGCCGTTCAAGAAGTAGTCAGTAGCTAGAGGTTGGTAGCTAGCAAAAGGCACTCGATGCCGACGACCGCAGCGAAACAGACCATCACCGCCGCTATGTCGCAGTGGGCGGCGGGAGTGAAGTTCGAGCACCTCTCGAATGACGCCGTTTACCAGGCCAAGCGGTTTCTCCTGGACTCGCTGGGCTGTGCGCTGGGCGGCTACCAGCAGCACGACGTGAAGATCGCGCTCCAGGTGCTGGACGAGACCGCAGGCGCGGGCCCGGCCACGGTCATCGGCACCGGGAAGAAGGTGGACGCGGTCTCCGCCGCGCTGGCCAATGCGCTCATGATCCGCTGCATGGATTACAACGACATCTACTGGAAGCAAGACCCGTCGCATCCCTCCGACATCTTCCCAGCGGCGTTGGCCTGCGGCGAGCGCGCCCGCGCCGATGGCCGCGAATTGATCGTCGGCCTGGTGCTGGGCCACGAGTTCGAGATGCGCTTCTGCGAAGCCGCCTTCCCCGGCATCCGCGAGCGTGGCTGGCACCACGCCACCCTGACCGCCTTCGTCTCGCCCATGGTCGCCGCGCACATGCTGCATCTTTCCTGGGAGCAGATGCAGCACGCCATCGGCATCTCGGCCTCGCGCCAGGCCACGCTGGGCGCGGTCACCGCCGGCAAGCTCACCATGATGAAGAACACGGTCGACCCGCTGGCCACGCAGGCGGGCGTGCTGGCGGCGCTGCTGGCGGAGAAGGGCTACACCGGCCCCGACCACGTGGTGGACGGCAAGGAAGGCCTGACCCACTGCTTCGGCCCGGAGTGGAAGCTGAATGTGCTGACCGATGGGCTGGGCGAATCCTGGCGCATCACCCAGTGCGGCATGAAAGCCTTCCCCACCGAGGCGCTGACGCACACGCCCATCTCCGCCGTTCTCGACCTGGTGAAGGAAAATAATCTGCGCGCGGAGAAGGTGGAGAACGTCCGCAT
>DASPRL010000266.1 GCA_035624475.1 Terriglobales bacterium | reverse complement strand
GGCGTGGACCTGCTGGCGGGCGACAACCTCTACCGCAGAGCCGACGGCAGCGCGCGCAACCTGGTGCGCTTCCACGGGCGGCAGATCATGAGCATGGAGGAATACGTGCGCCTGGAGGAAGTGGAGGGCGACTACGGCGGGCAGTTTGAGTCCTTCAACGCGGTCTTCAGCCCGCGCGGCGACGATGGCCGCCCCATGCCCATGTTCGACACCACCACCGGCAAGCCCGACCCGGTGGTGGTCAAGGAGTGGGAGGACAATTACGACATCGACGCCTACCTGAAGAGGAACTGGGACCGGCTGCGTCCCGAGCTGCGCGGCAAGCTGCACGTCTGGGTAGGCACGGAGGACAATTTCCACTTGGAGGAGGGGGTGCGCCTGCTGGAGCAGACCCTGGAGCAGCTGGGCGGGGCGGAGGCCAGAGTCACCTACGTGGAAGGCCGCGACCACTTCGACCTCTACCGCGGCGGGCTGAGCCAGGAGATCGCGCGCCAGATGTACGCGGTCGCGCGCCCGGAGAAGAAGAAGGATTAACCGCGGAGATGGCAGAGGAAAAACAAATCTGGAGAGAGTGTCATGCTGAGCGAGCCGGAGTCCCGCTCAGCGGGACGACGGCGAGTCGAAGCACCTGGCGTCTTGTTTGCGAGGACCTGCGGATGCAGAATCAGGCTGCCTCAAGGATGTCATCCTTCCGCCGACCGAAGGGAGGCGGGAGGATCTGACGACAACGCCTGCTCCACCAGTGCGGTCGTGCCGCCACGGTCGTCAGATCCTCCGCTCGGCTCCGCCTCGCGAAGGATGACAGCTCCGATGATCCCTCTCCTTCTCTGCGATCTCTGCGTTCTCTGCGGTTAATCCTTCCCTCGCGGGTCGGGCAGCTCGGAGTGGGCGTAGTACAAGTCGGCGACGGCCTGCTGGGCGCGGGCGGCGAGGGCGTCCATGTCGCGCGGCCCCAGTCCCTGGGTGGGGATGGGCTCGCCCGCCACGAGCAACAGGGGCCGCGGCCGGATGTGGTAGGTGTCCATGGGCAGCATCTCGTAGGTGCCCACCAGCGCCAGGGGCACCACGTCCACGCCGGCGCGGATGGCGGCGTAGAAGGCCCCGCCTAGAAAAGGCTTGAGGTGGCCGTCGGGCGAGCGCCCGCCCTCGGGGAAGACCACCAGGGGCATGCCCGCGCGCAGCGTCTCCACCGCCTGCGCCAGCCCGCGCTTGGCCAGGCGCACGTTGTCCTTGTCCACCTCGATCTGCCCCGAGCGCCGCAGGTGCCAGCCCACGAAGGGATAGCGGAAGATCACGCTCTTGGCGATGATGCGGAAAGGGAAGCGCAGGTACACGTAGAGCATGGGGATGTCGAGCGCGGAGATGTGGTTGGCGACGTAGAGGTTGGGCCGGGTGGTGTCCACGCGCTCCAGGCCCCGGACCGTGACCGGCGCGCCGATGGTCTTCAGGATGAGCCACGACCACAGCCGCGCGAACCTGTGCTGCACCCGCCCGCGGCGGTCGAAGAGGGAAGAAAGCAGCGAGAGCGCCCCCAGCACGATGGTGTAGGACCAGATCAGCGGGTCGTAGAAGAAGTAGCTGCGCAGGCGGCTGAGGAGCCCGTACTTCTTCTGCACCACCCTTCGACTTCGCTCAGGGCAGGCGCCGGACACAGAGGGCACAGAGGAAGAAGAAGGCGGGGGAGAGCTTCCCGGCTCCGAGGGAGCGCCCGGCGGTTTGGTTTCGCTAGTCGCCATGGAGCACGGCCAGGGCTTCGCCGACCACGTAGATGGAGCCGGTGACCACCACGATGCCGTCGGGGGCGGCGAGGGAACGGGCGCGGGCCAGGGCGGCGGGCACGTCGGGCTCGCACCGGATCTCGGCGGCAAAGCGCGGGGCGGCGGCGCGGATCTCCTCGGGCGCGGCCGAGCGCGGATTCTGGGCGCGGGTGGCGATCACGTGTGCCGCCAGCGGGAAGAGGATCTCCGCCATCTCGGCGATGGCCTTGTCGCGCATGGCGCCGAAGACGAAGGTGAGCGGGCGCTCGCCGCAGCCGGCGGAGAGGGTCGCGCGCAGCGCCCACGCCCCGGCGGGGTTGTGGGCGACGTCCAGGACCAGTTGTCGGTTCCCCGTTCCCAGCTCCCAGTTGACGACCTGGAAGCGGCCGGGCCAGCGGGTCTCGCGGATGCCTTGCTCGATCTGTGCGGCGGAGATGGAGAAGCCGCACTGGTTGAGTTCCACGGCGGCGGCGACGGCCAGCGCCAGGTTGCGCAACTGGTGGCGGCCGGGGAGGGGGGAA
Source organism: Terriglobales bacterium (assembly GCA_035624475.1). Lineage (NCBI taxonomy): Bacteria > Pseudomonadati > Acidobacteriota > Terriglobia > Terriglobales > Terriglobales bacterium. The sequence goes on along the minus strand of DASPRL010000266.1, from coordinate 137 downwards.
TCGATCTGGATGACCTCTCCCAGGACTTCGAGCGGGTACTGGTTGCGGAGAGAGTCGTGAGTCGTTGGTCGTTGGTCGTTAGCAACTGCAGATCCCTCGCTGCGCTCGGGATGACCATCCGAAGGGGAGGCCCCGGG
>DASPRL010000265.1 GCA_035624475.1 Terriglobales bacterium | reverse complement strand
CCGGCAGCCTGCTCCTGCTCCGCCCGCGCGTGCTGGGGCAGAAGGCCGACGACTTCTTTGAAGGCAAGGAGCGCAAGTACCCGGTGGAGTTTGCCGCGCCCACCCTCCAGACCGACGACTTCGAGATCACCCTGCCCCCCGGCTTCACGGTGGACGATCTGCCCACCCCCGCCGACCTCGACGCCGGCTTCGCCTCCTACAAGAGCCAGATCCAGGTGCAGGGCAACGTCCTGCACTACAGCCGCCAGTATGAGATCAAGGACATCCTGGTACCCACCGAGCAGTTGCCCAAGCTGAAGACCTTCTACCGCCGGGTGGCCGGCGACGAGAATGCTAGCGCCGTGCTCAAGCGCGCCAACTGAGGGCCGAGGTGAGCCGCATGCTGAAGCCCGCCGTGCTCGTCGCCTGGCTGCTGCTGGCCGTGACCGCCGCGTGGCCCGACGACGATTTCCCCCCCGTGAATCCGGTCGAGCTGGCCATGAAGAAGGATGCCTCCAACCCCAGCAACGCCGAGATCCTCTACCACGAAACCGTCATCAACAATCGCGAGCACTCGATCAGCGAGTACTACCGCATCAAGGTCTTCACCGATGCGGCCAAGAAGTACGGCGACATCCAGATCCCCTATAACCGGGACTTCCTGCGCCTCTCTGACCTGAAGGCGCGCACCGTTCTGGCTGACGGGACCATCGTCCCCTTCGATGGCAAGGTCCTCGACAAAGTCATCGCCAAGCGTCATGGCTTCGACGTGCGGGCCACCGCCTTCACCTTCCCCAGCGTGCAGCCCGGCTGCATCCTGGAGTACCGTTACCGGCTGAGCTGGAGTCTCGGCTACTTCGTCATCCCGCCCTGGATCGTGCAGGAAGAATTGCCCATGCTGCAGGCCCGGTATGTCTTGAACGTTCCGCCCGGCGTGATGGTCGCCCCGGTCTCCTCTCTTCCGGACAACGCCGATTACTCCCGGACTGACCCGGGAACGCTCGAACTCACGCTCTCTAATGTCCCCCCCTTTGACCCCGAGGACCTCAGCCTCCCTGCGGAGGTCCTGAAGTGGCACGTGCGCTTTTACCAACTCTTTTCCCGCACCACCACGGAAGACGACTACTGGAAGGACATCGGAAAATCCTGGTCCAAATGGCTCGAGGACTATACCAAGGCCCGCGACGGCGTGACGCGGGAGGTCGCGCGCCTGGTGCAGCCTTCCGACCCGCCCGAAACCAAGCTGCGCAAGCTCTACGCCCGCGCGCAGCAGATCCGCAATCTCAGTTACGAGCACGGGAAGACGGAGGCGGAGGCCAAGCGCGAGAAGCTGAAGGAAGCGAAGAGCGCCGAGCAGGTCCTGGAGCACGGCTACGGCGGCCGCACTGAGATCAACGAGACCTTCCTGGCCTTGGCCCGGGCTGCCGGATTCGAGACCGCCATGGTCTGGATCGCCGAGCGCGGCGACATGCCCTTCGATCGTCGAGTTATGGACACCTGGCAGTTGGGCTGGGCCCTGGCCGTAGTCAAGGTGGGCAACGAGGAGCGCTACTTCGACCCGGGCACTCCGGGCTGTCCTTTTGGCCTCATCCCTGGGGAAGACATCAAAGTGCCGGGTCTGCGCCCCACCCCGGACGGCGCCCAGTTCGTGACCACGCCCCTGCCCAACCCCGAGGCCTCGCAGCGCCTGCGCAAGGGTGAGTTCACCCTGGCGGAGGACGGCAGTCTCCACGGCCGTCTCTCCCTGACCTACACCGGGCTCTTCGCTCTTGACCAGCGTCTCGGTGCCCTCGAGGAGGATGAAACCGGGCGCCGCAAGCAGGTGGAAGACACCATCCGCGCCTGGCTGCCCGCCGATGCGCAGGTCAAGCTGGAGAAACTCAGCGGCTGGGAAGACTCCGCCCAGCCCCTCCAAGTGGAAGCCACGCTGGACGTTCCCAATGCGGCCGCCCGCACCGGCAGCCGCACCATCCTCCTCGCTGACATCCTCGAGGCGAATGGCAAGAACCCTTTCGACCGCGCCGTCCGCCACTGGGACATCTATTTCGACTATCCCTTGGTTACCTCCGACGACCTGACCCTGCACCTGCCGGCGGGATGGCAGATCGAGGCGCTTCCTCCGCCGCACGATTTCGGCGGCGGCAGCAACTTGCACTACCAGGTCTCGCGCATTCAGGCGGGCGCCGACGTCCGCGTGCAGCGGCAGTCTCGCCGCAACGACATCTTCTTCACCAGTGGCTTCTACCCCGCGGTGCGCCAGTTCTACGCGAACGTGGGCGCCAGCGACGAGGAACCCATCGTGCTGCGCGCTGGCGCTTCCGCACCTCAGCCCGCGTCGCAGGCCACCCGAAAACCGTAGTCGGCGTACTGGAACTCCGGCGGGATGCTGGAGCGGGTGTGGCAGTGGGAGGCCTTGATGTGGTGGCGCCAGGAGCCGCCGCGGGAGGCGCGCCGCACCCCGCTCTCCGGCCCGCGCGGATTCCGCTCCGGGGAGAGCCCGTAGTACCCGGCGTCGAACCAGTCGCTGCACCACTCGTGCACGTTCTCGCACATCTCATGCAGGCCGAAGGGATTGGGCACACTCGTGCCCACCGGCTCAGGCCCGCGCAGCCAGCGCGAGGCGTAGCCCGGTCGCGACTGCGGCGGCTCATCGCCCCAGGGATAGGGCCGGCCTTCCTCGCCACCGCGCGCTGCCCGCTCCCACTCCGCCTCCGTGGGCAGGCGGAAGCGGCGGCCGCTGCTGCGCGACAGCCACTCGCAGTAGGCTGCCGCCTCGAACCACGAGACCGAGACCACCGGCTGACGGGGCGCGCTGAAGTCCGCATGGCCCCAGGTGAACGGCGGCGCTGCCTGGGTCTCCCGCAGAAAGACGGCGTACTCGGCGTTGCTCACTTGGCAGGCGGCCAGCAGAAACGCGTCCACCCAAATGCGATGCACGGGGCGCTCGCACTCGAAGCCCTGCTCGCTGCCCATCCGGAACCAGCCCTCGGGGATCCGGACCAGGGCCGGGAGCCCGACCTCCCTCGCGAGGGCAGAAGGCGATGCCGCCGGCGGATTCATGGCGATCCAAGGCTAGCACAGGGGAGAAGCAAGAGGCCCGGGCCGCAGCCCGGGCCTCACTGACCTACGCAGTCCTGTTTATTTCAGTCCCGCCAACTCCTGCAGGCGGCGCCAGTTCTCCAGGCGCTCCTGCTGGGCTTTGAGAATCACCTCGTCGGGCTTGCCGTCCAAGCCGAAGTGCCGCGCGAAGCGCCCTTCGGTGCGCGCGAAGGCGACGAAGTCCAGCGGGCCGCCCGTGTGCGGGTCGGTGAACCAGTCTTCCTTCAGCGCCGGGTTGCCCTGCAGGCTGATGCGCTCCTTCAGCCGCTCGCCCTTGCGGGGATCATGGATGAGCAGCGGGAAGGCGCGCGACTCGACCGCCAGTTTGGCCTGCGTGACCGCGCGGTCGTCGGCGATGCCGTGCTCCGGCTGGCAGGCAGCGTAGGCGATGATCACCGCCGGCCCCGGGTATTCGTTGGCGGCCATCACCGCCTTCAGGAAGTGGTTCAGGTGCCCGGCGGTGGTCTGGGCCACGAAGGTGTTGGGATGCATCATCAGGATCTGCGCGATCTCCTTGCGGCGCTCGCGCTTCCCGGGCTGGTCCTTGCC
>DASPRL010000264.1 GCA_035624475.1 Terriglobales bacterium | reverse complement strand
TCAACGGCGTGCGGGTGCAGATCTATCCCACCGACAAACTGAAGATCGAGCCCTGGTTCACCAACGGCTGGCAGTCCTACGGCAAGTTCAACAAGCGCCCCGGCATCGGGATGCAGATCCTGTACCGTCCCACCAAGAACTGGTCGATCCTCGGTAACCAGTACATGCTGGGTCGGGACGCGCTGGGCGTGACTGGACGCACCCGCTTCCACACCGACGACAGCATCCAGTACAAGTACTACGAGAATCCCGGCGCTTCCTGGATCAGCAAGGCGGCGGCCTCGCTGACGATCGACCTGGGCTGCGAGAGCGGCGGTGGAGTCGCCTGCTTCGGCCACAAGCCGGGGATCCCGCGGCAGACCTTCATGGGCTTCATGTTCTATAACCGGCTGTGGCTGCACCGGGATCTGTTCGGCTTGACCATCGGAGGCGGCGCCATCGACAATCCGGGAAGGTACCTGGTGCTGCTGCCGCCCATCAACGGAGCGACCGCGGCTTCGGGCACGCCCTACTTCACCGAGAATCCCGGCGACTCGTACCGTGCCTGGGATGTGTCGACCACCTTCGACTACATGCCCAGCCAGTACATCACCTTCCGCTGGGAGTACAACCACCGGGCGACCAATGTCCCCTACTGGTCGGGCGGAGGCGGCATCACGCCGCCGGGTGGCAACACCGGCGCTCCGGGATCGGTGGTGCCCGGGTTCACGCCCGACCTGCGCAAGCGCGAGAACCGGCTGAACATGTCCATCCTGGTCATGTTCTGAGCCTGGTAGGAGATTAGGAGGATTGCCATGTTCGATCTGATCTTTGTCGCCGTGACGCTGGCTTTCTTCGCGGCCGCCATCGGTTACGTCCGCTTCTGTGACAAGGTGCGCTGAGGTGAGCCATGCACACTGAAACCCTGCTGATCCTCGCGGTCTGCGTGCTGCTGATGGTCTATCTCGGCTACGCGCTGCTGCGCCCGGAGAAATTCTAGCCATGACCGCCAACGGATGGTTCCAGATCGCGCTCTTCTTCGTGGTGATCCTGGTGGTGACCAAGCCCCTGGGCATCTTCATGGCGCGCGTCTTTGAGCGTCAGCGCACCTTCCTGGATCCCGTGCTGCGGCCGCTGGAGCGCTTGCTCTACCGCCTGACCGGCGTGGACGAATACCACGAGATGCGCTGGACGGAGTACGCGGCTTCCATGCTGCTGTTCAGCCTGGTCTCCATGCTGCTGCTCTACCTGCTGGAGCGGATGCAGGGAGTGCTGCCGGCAGTGCTCTTCAACCCCCAGCATATGGGCGCAGTGGACCCGGCCCTGGCCTTCAACACCGCGGCTTCGTTCACCACCAACACCAACTGGCAGAACTACTCAGGCGAGTCCACCATGAGCTACCTGACGCAGATGGCGGGACTGGCCTACCACAACTTCATGTCGGCGGCGGTGGGCATCGCGCTGGCCATCGCCTTCATCCGCGGCATCGCCCGCCGCCAGCGCTCCACGCTCGGCAACTTCTGGGTGGACCTGACCCGCGCCACGCTCTGGGTGCTGCTCCCGATCTGCCTGGTGGGAGCGCTGCTGCTGGTCTCGCAGGGGGTGGTGCAGAACCTGCGCCCCTACGACACGGCGAAGATCGTCGAGCCGCAGCGAGTCCAGACCACCGGCCCTGACGGCAAGCCGACGACGACCACCGTGAGCGAGCAGGCGATCGCGCAGGGCCCCGTGGCCTCGCAGGAGATCATCAAGGAGCTGGGCACCAACGGCGGAGGCTTTTTCAACGCCAACAGCGCCCATCCCTTCGAGAATCCCACTCCCTTCTCCAACTTCCTGGAGATGGTGGCCATCTTCGCCATCTCCTCCGGCCTGACCTACACCCTGGGCAGGATGACGGGCTCGCCGCGCCACGGCTGGGCGGTGTGGTCGGCAATGGCGGTCCTCTTCCTGGCCGGGGTGCTGACCGCCTACTGGGCCGAGGCCCAGGGCAACCCGCTGCTCAAGGGCGTGGACCAGCGCGTAAGCGCGGCCCAGCCCGGCGGCAACATGGAGGGCAAGGAGGTCCGCTTCGGCGTCGCCAACACCGCGCTGTGGGCCACCATCACCACCGACGCCAGTTGTGGCGCCATCAATGGCTGGCACGATTCTTTCACTCCCCTGGGTGGCATGGTACCGCTGATCAACATGATGCTCAGCGAGGTGGTCTTCGGCGGTGTAGGCGCCGGAATGTACGGCATCCTCATCTACATCGTGCTGGCAGTCTTCATCGCCGGCCTCATGGTGGGCCGCACCCCCGAGTACCTGGGCAAGAAGATCGAGGCCTACGACGTCAAGATGGCCATGCTGGTGGTGCTGGTCTTCCCCCTGGTGATCCTGATCTTCGCGGCCATCTCTGCGGTCAGGCCCTTCGGCACCTCCAGCATCCTGAATCCCGGACCCCATGGGCTCACCGAGATCCTCTATTCCTTCACATCGCAGGCGGCCAACAACGGCTCCGCCTTCGCCGGCCTGGCCACCAATACGCTCTGGTACAACACCGCCGGCGGCGTGACCATGCTGGTGGGCCGCTTCCTGATGATCATCCCCATGCTGGCCATCGCCGGCAATCTGGCCAAGAAGAAGGCCGTGCCGCCCTCGCTGGGGACCTTCCCCGTGACCACGCCGTTGTTCGCCATGCTGCTGGTCTCGGTGATCCTGATCGTGGGCGCTCTGACCTTCTTTCCCGCGCTCAGCCTAGGACCCATCCTGGAGCACCTGTTGATGCGCGCAGGCCACACTTTCTGAGGCAAGCCATGGCTACGACACACAAATCGAAGAAGAAGGCGGTCTGGGAGTGGCACATCGTGCGCCGCGCCGTCTGGGATTCCTTTGTCAAACTCAACCCGCGCGGCATGATGCGCAACCCAGTGATGTTCGTGGTAGAGGTGGGCAGCGTGATCACCACGCTGCTGCTCTTCCGCGCGCCGCGCGAGGTGTTCGGCTTCAACCTGCAGATCACGCTGTGGCTGTGGTTCACGGTGCTGTTCGCCAATTTCGCCGAGGCCATGGCGGAGGGCCGGGGCAAAGCCCAGGCCGACGCCCTGCGCAAGACCCGCTCCGAGACCATGGCCAAGCGCCTGCTGCCCGACGGCTCGACCGAGAGCGTGCCCAGCCCCAAGCTGCGCGCCGGCGACTTGGTGGTAGTCGCGGCGAGCGAGCTGATCCCCGGGGACGGCGAGATCATCGAAGGCGTGGCCTCGGTGGACGAGTCGGCCATCACCGGCGAGTCCGCCCCCGTCATCCGCGAGGCCGGCGGCGACCGCTCGGCGGTGACCGGCGGCACCCGCGTGCTCTCCGACTGGATCAAGGTGCGCATCACCTCCAACCCGGGCGAGACCTTCCTCGACCGCATGATCGCGCTGGTGGAAGGGGCGCAGCGGCAGCGCACCCCCAACGAGATCGCACTCAACATCCTGCTGGCGGGCCTGACCATCATCTTCCTGCTGGCGGTGGTGACGCTGCAGCCCTTCGCCATCTACGCGGGTTCGCCGCAGACCGTCTTCGTGCTGGTGTCGTTGCTGGTGTGTCTGATCCCGACCACCATCGGCGGGCTGCTCTCCGCCATCGGCATCGCCGGCATGGACCGGCTCATCCAGCACAACGTGCTGGCCATGTCGGGGCGCGCGGTGGAGGCCGCGGGCGACGTCAACACCCTGCTGCTCGACAAGACCGGCACCATCACCCTGGGTAACCGCCAGGCGGCGGAGTTCCTCCCCGCACCCGGCGTGAGCGAGGCCGAACTCGCCGACGCGGCCCAACTTGCCTCTCTGGCTGACGAAACACCGGAGGGCCGCTCCATCGTCGTGCTCGCGAAAGAGAAGTACGGCCTGCGCGGGCGCGAGCTGGCCTCGCACGAAGCCAGCTTCGTGCCCTTCAGCGCACAGACCCGCATGTCGGGAGTGAACCTGAACGGGCGCGAGATCCGCAAGGGCGCTGCCGATGCTATCGCCGCCTACCTGGCGCAGGAGAATGCAGTCGTTCCCAAGGAGCTGGAGCAGCGCATCGAAGAGATCGCGCGCTCCGGCGGCACGCCCCTGGTGGTGGCGGAGAAGCGTCGCGCCCTGGGCGTCATCCACCTGAAAGATATCGTGAAGGGCGGCATGCGCGACCGCTTCCGGCAACTGCGCGCCATGGGCATCCGCACCGTGATGATCACCGGCGACAACCCGCTGACCGCCGCCGCAATCGCGCGCGAGGCCGGCGTGGACGACTTCCTCGCCCAGGCCACTCCCAAGGACAAGATGGACCTGATCAAGCGCGAGCAGGGCGACGGCAAGCTGGTGGCCATGACCGGCGACGGCACCAACGACGCTCCCGCCCTGGCCCAGGCCGACGTGGGCGTGGCCATGAACACCGGCACCCAGGCCGCCAAGGAGGCCGGCAACATGGTGGACCTGGACTCCAATCCCACCAAGCTCATCGAGGTGGTGGAGATCGGCAAGCAGTTGCTGATGACCCGGGGCGCGCTCACCACCTTCTCCATCGCCAACGACGTGGCCAAGTACTTCGCCATCATCCCGGCCATGTTCGCCGGCACCTTCCCGGTGCTGCAGGAGCTCAACATCATGCGCCTGAAGACGCCGGGGTCGGCCATCCTTTCGGCGGTGATCTTCAATGCGCTCATCATCATCGCACTCATCCCGCTGGCGCTGCGCGGGGTGAAGTACACGCCCAAGAGTGCCGCGGCCCTGCTGCGCAATAACCTGCTGCTCTACGGCTTGGGTGGCGTGGTCGCGCCGTTCATCGGCATCAAGCTCATCGACATGCTCATCACGCGCGTGGGCCTGGCCTAGGAGGCTCAGCATGAAGAAGAATCTCATCACCTCGGTGCTCATGACGCTGGTCACCACGGTCCTGCTGGGGCTGATCTATCCCCTGGTGGTGACGGGGCTGGCGCAACTGTTCTTCCACGACAAAGCCAACGGCGAATTGCTCCGCCGAAGCGGCGTGGTGGTGGGCTCGCGCCTGATCGCGCAGGCCTTCTCCCAGCCCGGCTACTTCCATCCCCGGCCCTCGGCCGCGGGAGCGAATGGCTACGACGCCACCGCCTCCTCGGGCACCAACTTGGGCCCGACCAATCAGAAGCTCATCGACCGGGTCAACGGCGACGTGGCCGCGCTGCAGGCGGAGAACCCGGGCAAGCCGGTCCCCGTCGATCTCGTCACGACCTCCGGTTCCGGACTGGATCCGGACATCACTCCGGCGGGGGCCGAGTTCCAGGTGCCGCGTGTGGCCAAGGCCCGGGGCATCACGGAGGACGAATTGCGAAGGCTGGTGGCGGAGCACACCGCAGGCCGGCAGTTCGGGCTCTTTGGCGAGGCTCGCGTCAACGTCCTGGAACTTAACCTCGCGCTGGACGAGAAGTATCCGCTGAAGAAGGCTCCGGAACAAAAATAACGCAGCTGGACGTCGAGCATGGACTTCCATAGCGCGCTGCAATACGCCGCGTTCGTCGTCGTGGCTACGGCCTTGGTCAAGCCGCTGGGAGGATACCTGGCGCGCGTCTTCTCCCGGCAGCCGAGCTGGCTGGACCGAATATGTAGCCCCATCGAGCGGCTGATCTACCGCCTAGCCAGGGTGGATCCGGACCGCGAGATGGGCTTCAGGGAATACGCCGGCTGCTTCGTCCTCTTCGGCCTGTCTGGGACCCTCGTGCTGTACGCGACCCTCCGGCTGCAACATTTCCTCCCGTTCTTCTTCCCGCAGTATCAGACCACGCCCCTGACGCCGGACCTCGCCATGAACACGGCGATCAGTTTTTCGACCACCACCACCTGGCAAGCCTATGCCGGCGAGAGCACGATGAGCTACTTCAGTCAGATCGTCGGCCTGGGCGTGCAGAACTTCCTGGCCGGGGCCTCCGGTCTCGCGGCGGGAATCGCCTTCATCCGCGGCTGCGCCCGCCAGCGCTGCGAGTCCCTGGGGAACTTCTGGGTCGACCTCACGCGCTCGCTCTTATGGGTGCTGCTGCCGGGGGCGCTGTTGGGCGCCGTACTGCTGGTCGGGCAGGGCGTCCCGATGAACTTCCACCCCTACACGGAAGCGACCACTCTCGAGGGCGCCAAGCAGGTGATCCCGCAGGGTCCGGTGGCGGCCCAGCAGATCACCGAGACCCTGGGCACGAACGGAGGAGGGTTCTTCAACGTCAACGCCGCGCACCCCTACGAGAACCCCACTCCCCTGGCCAATCTTCTGCTGATGCTCTCCATCGTGCTGGTGCCGGCGGCCCTGACCAACACCTTCGGCCGAATGGTCCGCCAGCCGCGGCAAGGCTGGATGCTGTACGCCGTCATGCTCGTCCTGTTTGCTGCCGGCCTGGTGGTCACGCACCTCGCCGAGTACAGGGGGAACCCGGCCTTTCGCAACGTGGACCAGGCTTACAGCCGCCGCCAGGCCGGCGGGAACATGGAGGGCAAGGAGACCCGCTTCGGCGTCGCCGGGTCGGTGCTCACCGTGACCGTGACGTCGAACACCTCGACGGGGTCCACCAACGCCCAGGACGACAGCTACCGGCCCATAGGAGGCATGGCGCCTCTGACCAACATGCTGCTGGGCGAGGTGGTCTTCGGAGGGCTGGGCGGCGGCCTCTACGGCATAGTCCTGATCGCGGTGGTGACGGTGTTTCTGACCGGTTTGATGGTCGGCCGGACGCCGGAGTACCTGGGCAAGCGCATCGGCCCGCCGGAGAACAAGATGATCATGCTCTACACGCTGGCGGCTCCGGTGACGATCCTGACCTTGACTGCGATCGCCGTGGGCACCAAGTGGGGCCTCGCAGGCCTGACCATCAACGGCGGCCCGCACGGCTTCACCGCGATGCTGCTTGCTTACGCGTCCAGCTTCACCAACAATGGCCAGACCTTCGCCAGCCTGAGCGCCAACACGGTCTTCTACAACGTCACCACCGCGATCGCCATGATGGTGGGGCGGTTCGCCCTGGCCATTCCTGCCCTGGCGCTCGCCAGCCTGTTTGCGAGGCAGCCGAACACGCCGCCCACGGCAGGAACCCTGAAAACGGACTCCATTTCCTTCGGGCTGACGCTGACCGCCACCATCCTGATCGTGGGCGGGCTGAGTTACTTCCCCGCGCTCACCCTCGGCCCCATCCTGGAGCATCTGCGCTGATTTCCGACAGATGACTGCGGGAGCGCGGCGGCGGCCCCTACTGGCCGCTCTGCTGCAGCAGCTTGGCGACCAGCCCCGTCCAGCCGGTCTGATGGCTGGCGCCCAACCCGCTGCCGTCGTCGCCGTGGAAGTACTCGTAGAAGAGGATGAGGTCGCGCCAGTGCGGGTCGTCCTGGAACTTGGCGGAGCGGCCGTACACCGGGCGGCGCCCCTCCGGGTCGCGCAGGAACAGCCGGGTGAGGCGGCGCGAAAGTTCCGCCGCCACCTCCCACAGGTCCATCACTTTGCCCGAGCCGGTGGGGAATTCCACTTTGAACTCCGGCCCCAGCACGTGGTGGAACTTCTGCAGCGATTCCACGATGAGATAGTTCACCGGGAACCAGACCGGGCCGCGCCAGTTGGAGTTGCCGCCGAAGAGCCCGGTGGGAGACTCCGCCGGCGCGTAGGCCACCGCGCTCTCGCTGCCGTCCAGACGCAGCGAGTAGGGATGCTCGCGGTGGAAGCGGGAGAGCGAGCGGATGCCGTAAGGGGAGAGGAACTCGTTCTCGTCCAGCATGACCTTCAGCACCTGGCGCAGGCGCTCGGGGTTGACGATGGCCATCATGCGCCGTCCGGTGGCGCCCGGCTCCATGCAGGCGCAGCCCTTGACCAGGTGCGGCCGGTGCTGCATGAACCACTGCAGGCGGGTGCGAAAGCCGCGCAGGCGTTGCAGCAGCTCGTCTTCGAACGATTCCACCGCGAACAGCGGGATCAGCCCCACCATGGAGCGCACCTTGAGCGGGAAGTGGGTGCCGTCGGGGAAGCGCAGCACGTCGTAGTAGAAGCCGTCCTCGGGATCGAACAGCTCGATGCCCTGCCGCCCGATATTGTTCATGGCGTCGGCGATGTAAACGAAGTGCTCGCCGAACTTGGTAGCCACGTCTTCGTAGGTGGGATCGTGGCGCGCCAGCTCCAGGGCGATGCCCAGCATGTTCAGGGTGTACATGGCCATCCAACTGGTGCCGTCGGACTGGTCCAGGCGGCCGCCGTTGGGCAGCGGCTGGCTGCGGTCGAAGACGCCGATGTTGTCCAGCCCCAGGAAGCCGCCTTCGAAGATGTTGGTGCCTTCCACGTCCTTGCGGTTCACCCACCAGGTGAAGTTGAGCAGCAGCTTGTGGAAGACGCGCTCCAGGAACTCGAAGTCGGCGCGGCCGCGGCGCTTCTGCTCGATCTTGTAGACGCGCAGCGCCGCCCAGGCGTGCACCGGCGGGTTGACATCGTCGAACGCCCACTCGTACGCCGGCAATTGCCCGCTGGGATGCATGTACCACTCGCGCAGCAGCAGCACCAGTTGCTCCTTGGCGAAGTCGGGATCGATGACCGCCAGCGCGATGCAGTGGAAGGCCAGGTCCCAGGCGGCGTACCAGGGGTACTCCCACTTGTCGGGCATCGAGATGACGTCGGAGTTGTAGAGCTGGATCCACTTGTGGTTGCGCCCCTGCTGGCGCTCGGGAGGCGGCGGCGGATACGTCGGATCGCCCTCCAGCCAGCGCTCGATCACGTAGTGATAGTACTGTTTCGACCAGAGCATGCCGGCGAAGCTCTGGCGCATGACCGCGCGCGCGTCGGCGGAGAGGTGCTGCGGGATGATGGTGGTATAGAACTCGTCGGCCTCGCGCACGCGCTCCGCAAAGACCTGGTCGAAGCCGGGCCCGAAAGGAGCTTCCCCGGCGGCGGCCAGATCACGGTTGCTGAAGCGCAGGCGCACGGTGGCGCTCTGGCCCGGGCCCAGGCGCAGCGAGTAGTGGGCGGCGGCCTTCGTGCCGGTCTGGGCCGGGTTCACGCACTCGCGCCGCCCCTTCACGACGCAGTCGTGGAAGCCGTCCTTGACGAACGGGGAGGGATTCTCGCCGCCGTACACGCGCTGGAAGTTGGTCTCGTTCTCCGTGAACAGGAGGTCGGGCGCGTCCTCGCAATACAGCCAGCGCCGCCCGTAGTACTGTTGCTCCAACTCGAGCGCTGTGCCCTGCGCTGCCGCAGCCCGCTTCACCACCGGGCGTGTCGCGTCGTAGCCCCACGACCAGCGGTTGCGGAACCACAGTGTGGGCAGCAGGTGCAGGGGCGCGGCTTCGGGGCCGCGGTTCACCGCCGTGATGCGCACCAGTATCTCTTCCGCCGAAGCCTTGGCGTACTCCGCGAAGACGTCGAAGTAGCGGTCCTGGTCGAAGACGCCGCTGTCGAGCAATTCGAATTCGGGGTCGTCGCGGGTGCGCCGCTGGTTCTCCTCCAGCAGCCGGGCATAGGGGAACTCCGCCTGCGGGTACTTGTAGAGCATCTTCATGAAGGAGTGCGTGGGCGTGTTGTCCAGATAGAAGTAGCATTCCTTGACGTCTTCGCCGTGGTTGCCCTGCTGGGCGCTCAGTCCAAACAGGCGCTCTTTGAGGATGGGGTCGCGCTCGTTCCACAGGGCTAGGGCCAGGCAGATGTGCTGGTGGCGATCGCAGATGCCGGCCAGCCCATCCTCGTTCCAGCGATAGACGCGGGAGCGGGCGTGCTCATGGGGGAAATATTCCCAGGCGTCGCCGTCGCGGCTGTAATCTTCGCGCACGGTACCCCAGGCGCGCTCGGCGAGATACGGCCCCCAGCGCTTCCAGTGGACCTTGCGCTCGCGCGATTCCTGCAGCCGGATCTCTTCCGCGGTCATGGCCTCAGGCGCTGCAGTGTACCCCATCGGCATTGGATTTCGAGAAGCCTCCGCGGTGTAACAAACCTCTAACCTAAGAGGGGTCCTCCCGGCGCCGGGCCGGCGGGAGGGTGTAAACTGTTTCCCCTTTTTCCCGGCTGGGCGCATTCGGAGCCTTCCTGGTGGGAGGTGGGCAGTGCAGGTGGCGGGCGAGCGGGAGCTAAGCCTCGACGAACTCAGCGTCAACACCATCCGCACCCTTTCCATGGATGCGGTGCAGCAGGCCAACTCCGGCCACCCCGGCACTCCCATGGCCATGGCCCCGGTGGTCTATTGCCTGTGGCAGCGCCTGCTGCGCTTCGACCCGGAAGATCCCATCTGGCCCAACCGCGACCGCTTCGTGCTCTCCATCGGCCACGCGTCCATGCTGCTGTACTCGGTGCTGCATCTGGCCGCGGTGAAGGCGGTAGACCCTGACTACGAGGTCCTGGGCCGGCCGGCGGTCACGCTCGACGACATCCGCCACTTCCGCCAGCTCGACAGCAAGTGTCCCGGACACCCCGAGTACCGCTGGACCTCGGGTGTGGAAACCACCACCGGCCCGCTGGGACAGGGGGTGGCCACCAGCGTAGGGATGGCCATCGCCGAGCGCTGGCTGGAACGCCGCTTCAACCGTCCCGACTTCCGCCTCTTCGATTACCGGGTATACGCGCTCTGCGGCGACGGCGACATGATGGAGGGCGTCTCGGGCGAGGCCGCCTCGCTGGCCGGCCACCTCAAGCTCTCCAACCTGTGCTGGATCTACGACAACAACCACATCACCATCGAGGGCAACACCGCGCTGGCCACCAGCGACGACGTGGCCACGCGCTTCCTGGGCTACGGCTGGAACGTCACCCGGGTGGGTGACGCCAACGACCTGGAGATGCTCGAGCGCGCCTTCCACATCTTCCACGAGACCGGCGACCGGCCCACGCTCATCATCGTGGACAGCCATATCGCCTATGGCGCGCCCAACAAGCAGGACACCAGCGCCGCTCACGGCGAGCCCCTGGGCGAAGAGGAGATCCGGCTGGCCAAGCGCAACTACGGCTGGCCCGAGGACGCTAAATTCCTGGTGCCACCGGAGGTGCCGGAGAACTTCCGCCGGGGGATCGGGAAGCGGGGCGCTGAACTTAACCAGGCCTGGAAGGAGCAGTTCGCGAAATACCAAAGGGTGTTTCCCCAGGAGGCCGACCATCTGCTGCGCATGCAGCGCCGCGACCTGCCCGAGGGCTGGGACCGCAATCTGCCCACATTCCCCGCCGACGCCAAGGGTCTGGCCGGACGCGACGCCAGCGGCAAGGTGCTCAACATCCTGGCCCAGAACGTCCCCTGGCTCTTGGGGGGAGCGGCCGATCTGGCGCCCTCCACCAAGACCCGGCTGACTTTTGAGGGCGCCGGCGACTTCGAGGCCGGCCAGTACGGGGGCCGCAACTTCCACTTTGGCATCCGCGAGCACGCCATGGGGGCCGTGCTGAACGGCATGTCGCTCTCCAAGCTCCGCCCCTTCGGCTCCGGCTTCCTCATCTTCAGCGATTACATGCGCGCCGCCATCCGCCTCTCGGCGCTGATGGAGATTCCCGTCATCTACGTTTTCACCCACG
>DASPRL010000263.1 GCA_035624475.1 Terriglobales bacterium | reverse complement strand
CGATGGTCACCTGCCAGCCGCGCCGGGCCAGCCAGAGAGCGTGCCGGCCGACTCCCCCGGCGACATCCAGCGCCCGCCTTGGCCGCGAACGGCCGGGTGCGATAAACTCACGGTAAGCTGCGAGCAGGAAGGGGTCGGGCTGGCGCCACTTGTGAGCCCCCTGACGATAGCGTTGGTCCCAGTCGCTGCCCCCTTGGGGGGAGGGACTTGGGCCTCGCCGTTGGGCCTTCCGGAGGCCCGGTTCGCTGCGTCCTGGACGCCGTAGAGTGCTCATTTTGCCCGGTTTAACTGATTTTTTGCTGTACGAGAGCGCCTCGCCGTGGATATTCTAAATGGCTTGACCTTGTGTCGATTGTGAACCCTATGCCCGGGAGGGCTTGATGCCGGAGTTGCAGACCCGAAGCTACCACGCCAACAACTTCGTGCGTGCGTTTCGCCGTTGGTTCGTCCCCTACATGCAGTCGCGCATTCAGAGCGACAAGTTCCGCCCGTTGCTTTCTTACCTCTTCACCGAGTGGAAGTGCAACGTCGACTGCCACTATTGCTGGGCCTTCAACAACAAAGTGAAGGGGATGTCGGAGGAGACCGCCATCCGCTCCATCGACTGGCTGAAGTCGGTGGGCTGCCGGGTGATCGCCATCATGGGCGGCGAGCCCCTGCTGCGCCGCGACCTCATCCTCAAGGTGGTGGACTACGGCACCAAAAACGGCTTCTTCGTCTACCTGCCCACCAACGGCATCCTCATGAACGAGGACTTCATCGACCGGGTGGGCGAACGCGGGGTGGCCGCCATCAACCTGGCGGTGGACTGCCTGGACCCGCTGCCCGGGCTGGCCAAGAACTTCCGCCGCATCGAGAAGCAGTTCAGGTACCTGGTGCAGCGGCAGCGCGAGCATGGCTACATGATCGTCTTCAACACCAACATGTGCCGGCACAACCTGGCGGACGTCAAGGCGCTCACCGAGATCGCCCACGACAACGGCATCTCCACCGACGTGCACATCAACGAGCCCCCCTACATCGAGCAGCCGCACTTCCAGCACCTGGAGGACAACGTCACCTACATCACGCCCGCCGACTGGCCGCGGGTGGACGAGGTGCTGGATTGGCTGATCGAGAAGAACGCCCAGGGATACATCATGGTCAACTCCAAGGACCACCTGCGCAAGATGAAGGACTTCATGCGCGGGATCACCTATCCCTGGAACTGCCGCGCCGGGCACAACTCCTGCGTCATCCGCACCGACGGCACCCTGGCCCCCTGCTTCCCCATGTATTCGGCCAAGGACGACTGGGGCAGCATCTGGGAGCCCAAGTTCGACAACCGCCAGCTCGACGAGATGAAGAAGGTGTGCAACTCGCACTGCCTCTCCACCTGCCAGTACGTGCTCGGCTACTACTACAACAACCGCAACGTGCTGCGCTGGATCATCAAGCAAGGGCTGCACGGCTGGAGCGGTCAGGCGCAGATGGCCGAAGCCTGATCCCGCCGCGGGATTTCCCGGGCCTTCTCCGCGGAGAAGGCCTTTTGTTTTTGCCCGGCTAGCGCCGCGACCGCCTCTCGCAGGACATTTTTTGACCCCCGCGAGCTAGAATTTGCCTATAATCCCCCTGCCCCCGGACAGGCTGCCTCATGAGCCCCGCTGCCACCGAAACCCGGTATATCGCCATCGTGACCACCGACGAGTCGGCCCTCCCCGACGTGGAAGCGTTCCTGGCGCCGGCCTTCAACACCACCTTCTTGCGCCATCCCGACGACATCCTGCCGCTGATGACCCAGGTGCCGCTGGATGCGCTGGTCCTCGACCTCGACACCGCCGGCGCCTCCGCCGCCCAGGGTCTGGAGGTGCTGGGCGAGCTGCGCAGCATGAACCAGGACCTGGTGCTGGTGGCGCTCACTCGCTCGCACAGCCGTTCCATCCGCCTGCAGGCGGCGGAGCTGGGCGCCGACGAGTTCTTCATCGCGCCGGTGGATTT
The DNA here is from genome assembly GCA_035624475.1 of Terriglobales bacterium. Classification (NCBI taxonomy): domain Bacteria; kingdom Pseudomonadati; phylum Acidobacteriota; class Terriglobia; order Terriglobales; species Terriglobales bacterium. The sequence goes on along the minus strand of DASPRL010000263.1, from coordinate 5,664 downwards.
CGGCGAATTGCGCATCGTGCTGGAGCGCGCCTTGGACCAGCGCGGCATCGAGATCGAGAACCGGCGCCTGCGCGAGCAGATCGTCCCCAAGTACAGCTTCTGCGAACTGATCGGGGGCAGCGAGCCCATGCGCCGGGTCTACGACGCCATCACCCGCGTCGCCGACAGCACCACCACGGTGCTGATCCGGGGCGAGAGCGGCACCGGCAAGGAACTGGTGGCCCGGGCCATCATTATGAGTGGCCCGCGCGCCGACAAGCCCTTCGTCAGCGTGAACTGCGCCGCCATCCCGGAGTCGCTCATCGAGTCCGAACTCTTCGGGCACGAAAAGGGGGCCTTCACCGGGGCCGTGGCCGCCCGCCCCGGCCACATCGAGTCCGCCCACACCGGCACCCTCTTCCTGGACGAGATTGGTTCGCTGCCCCTGCCGCTGCAGGGCAAGCTGCTGCGGGTGCTGGAAGACCGCGAAGTGCAGCGCATCGGGAGCCGGAGCACCCGCAAAGTGGATTTCCGTCTGATCACCGCCACCAACGAGGATCTGGAGGCCATGGTGCACGCGGGGCGCTTCCGCGACGACCTTTACTACCGCATCCACGTGGTTCCCATCTTCCTGCCGCCCTTGCGCGAGCGCCGCGGCGACATCCCTCTGTTGGTGGACCACTACCTGCGCCTCTACTGCGCCGCCAACCGCGTACCTCTGAAGCGGATGGAGCCCGAGGCCCTGGAGATCCTGGAGGCCAATCCCTGGTCGGGCAACGTGCGCGAGCTGGAGAACCTGGTGCAGCGTCTGGTGCTGATGGTGGAAGGCCCGGTCATCACCGCCAAGCACCTGCCCCAGCAGGTCCTGATGGCCAGCAGCGTGACCCAGGAGTCCCTGCTCATCCCCGAGGACGGCATCGATTTCGCGCAGGAGATGGCGCGCATCGAAGCGGCCTACCTGCAGGCCGCCCTTCGCCGCACCGGCAGCAAGAAGGCGGCGGCGTCTCTGCTGCGCCTCAGTCCCCAGCAGATGAAGTACCTGTGCCGCAAGTACAGGATCGACCAGGGTTAAAAATAAACCTTAGATCAGTTAATTTTTGACCCGGCCTTAGGTCCAGCGTGGTGTCCCGGAGTCCTGCGGCAGGGGCCGTTTCCCGCAAGCCGTTGAATCCACGGCCCCTCGGGTTTGCACAACCGCGCGGCGGATTTTGGCCATCGGCTTGCACCATGGGCACAGCGTTAGGCACGGGAAGTGAAGAGCTTTGGGACCTGGTAGAAACCCAAGAGAGAAAACGAGGAGAGGATCATGGCGATTGAAAAGAAGTCGTTGATCAATAACATCGCCGCCGCCAAAAAGGCCATCTTGGCCGCCCAGAAGGACTTGCAGGGTGAGAAGAACCTGAGCGGTGGGCGCGGCACGCTGAGCGGCGGTCGTGGGAACCTGTCCGGCGGGCGCGGCAATCTGTCCGGCGGCCGTGGGAACCTGAGCGGCGGGCGGGGCAACCTGTCCGGCGGCCGTGGCAATCTGTCCGGCGGTCGCGGCAACCTGAGCGGTGGCCGTGGCAACCTGTCCGGCGGGCGCGGCAACCTGAGCGGTGGCCGTGGCAATCTGTCTGGCGGGCGCGGCAACCTGAGCGGCGGCCGTGGCAACCTGTCCGGCGGGCGCGGCAACCTCGGGTAAGCGCAAACGAAGTTGTAACAAGGGGGGAAGGGGTCGCGAGAAGGCTTCGCGACCCCTTTTTCGTTTCTACCTCATTCCGCCCTACCAAAGCTTGCGTCGGACGAAGTCCCAGGCCACCTCCGCCAGCATCCCGGCGATGCTGCGGTGACCGGCCGTGATCAGGGCTGTCCCTGCCATTCCCGATCTGAAGCGGCCATCCGGATTGGGCACTTCGATGGTGACGGTGTAGAAGGTAGGCGGGCGCACCCCGCGATACTGTTCCTGGTGGATCAACCCGGCCGCGATCTCGGAAGAGGCGGGAGCGATGCTGAGCACTCGTCCGGGCATGGGGCTGGCGGCCGAGTCGGGCAGCAGGCGGGCGGGCTCGCCCGGCTGGGCCTTCCGCACCGCAAACTCGGGCAGGTAGATGCGGGCGCGCATGGTGCCCAGGCCGGCCACTTCCACCAGCTCGGTCCCGGCCTCGACGCGCGAACCCAGACGGTCGGAGAGGCGCGGCGTCATCACCCGCCCGGCGATGGGGGAAGTGATGGTGAGCATGGAAACCTGCTCCTGCAGCAGGCGGGTGCGCTCTTGCAGTTGCTGGCGCTCCCGGTCGGCGATGCCGAAGTCGGCGTAGCGCAGCTGGGCCTCCGCGGCGCGGGCCGCCGCGGCCCGGTAGTCGGCGTAGCTCTTGGCCGCCTCCGATTCCAGGGCCAGGTTGCGCAACTGCAGCAGCTTGGCCCCGGCGGCCACCGGTTGGCCTTCCTCGGCGTCGACCTCCACCACTGTGCCGGGCACGGCCGCGCGCAGCAGCGCGCGCTTCTCCGGCTCCAGCAGGAAGCGTCCCTCCACGGTTTCGCGCCAGACGGGAGCGACCAGGAACAGCAGCAGCGCCGCCGCCGCGATCAGCTTGTTGCGCGGGGTCAGCCAGGCCTGCAGGCGCTCCTTCTTGTCCAGATACACGGTATTCATAAACCTCCACAAGGTGCGGATGCGCGAGCGGAAGATGAGATACCCCACACCCACGGCGGGAACGAAGGCCCATTCCGGGCTGTAATTGCGAGCGATGTTGCCCACGAAGCGGGCGGCCAGATACAGCAGGGAATAGCTGTACACCCCCGAGACCAGGGCATAGACCACATAGCCCAGGCGGCGGCGCTTGGCCACGTAGGGCACCTCCACCGGCAGGCGCCAAATGTGCTTCTTCACCCAGCCCGCTACGTAGGCGGTGGAATCTTCCTTCAAGTTGGGGATTCCCAGGCCTTCGGTCAGCAAGTAGTAGCCGTCCAGCTTGATGAGGGGATTCCAATTGAAGAAGATCACCCCCAGGCCGGTGATGAGGATGATCTTGTAGGCGAACTCATGGGCCCACGAACCCTTGGGCGTGCCCCACCAGATGGGCGTGGCCGCGGCCGAGAACATCATCTCCGTCCACACCCCAGAGACGATGATCACCAGGCGCTGCTGGCGGGTGGCATAGACCCAGGCCTCGATCACGTCGGTGAAGAAGGCGGGCGTGAGGTATACCAGGTGGAAGCCCATGCGATGCACGTGCCCGCCGTAATGCTTGCAGCTCAGCCCGTGGGCGGTCTCATGGAAGAAGAGCAGGATGCACACCAGCACCCAGAACTCGGCGATATCGTAGGCGCCCTTCTTGGTGAAATCGTAGAACTGGATGGTGTCGTTGGCGATCTCGCCCCAGCGGTCGATGAAGACGTAGAACATGAAGGCGAAGGCCGCCAGGGTGAGCGCGGTGAACCAGCGGGAGTAGAAGAAGGTGAGCTTGGGGTGGATCTTGTCGAAGAACTTGTCCGGGTCCCAGGCCGAGAACTGGATGTGGGAGATGTCGCCGAAGCGTGACTTCTTCTTGGCGTGGCCGCCGCGGTGCTCGGCCAGCTTTTGGGTCAGGGCGACGTTCTCTTCCTGCGGGGTCTTGTACCAGAACCCGTTGCTGTCGAGGGTGGCGGCGAACTCCCGCAGATCGTCGGGGGAATACTGCACGCCTTCCTGCTGGGAGAACAGGTCGGCGATCTCCTCATAGGAGCGCTTGCCGTCGAACAGTTGCACCAGCTTCCATTCCGTGGGGGAGAAGGCGAAGAGCCAGCTTTTGCCCTCGATGATGGCCACCACCACCGGCTGGCCATCTTCGATCTGCTCCCGCCCCACCAGCCGGGGATGAAGCCGGGGACGGTACTCCTTCACCTTCCCCGGGATCTCGGGCAAGGCGACGTTGAGGGCTTCGGTGATGTTCATTTCGGATTGGGGATCTGCACGTTGGCGGTCATGCCCGGCCGCAGCTCCCCGGCCGGCCCCGTGATCTCCGCCAGCACTTCAATGGTGTCGCTGGAAGGGTCGACCACCGGGCTGACCTGCAGCACCTTGGCGCGGTGCTCCTGCTGGCTGTCGGTCGCGGCCGTGACCGTGAGCTGATCGCCCACCTGGATGTGGCCTACGAAGCGCTCCGGCAAGGTGAAGCGGATGCGCAGCGGCGCCACCGCCGTCACCCAGAACAGGCGGTCCCCCACCGCCACCCGCTGGCCCACGCGCACGTAGCGGCGGGCCACGACGCCGTCGAAGGGCGCCAGGATGCGCGTCTTCTCCAGCTCCAGCGCCAGGGAAAGAGCGCTGGCCTGCGCGTTCTTCAGGTTCTCCCGCACCCGCTCTACTTCGTATTGGTCGGCTTCCACCTTGTAGCGGGCGTGGTCCAGGTCCTGCTTGGTGATGAGCTGGGCGTCCCACATCTTCTCGGCGCGCTCGCGGTCGGCCTGCAGCACCTTGACCTCGCCCTCCCAGCCTTGCAGATCGGCCTGGGTGGAGCGCACCTTGGCGTCGGCGGCGTCCTTGTCGGCGGCGATCTGGCGGTCGTCGAGCATGCCCAGCAATTGCCCCTTGCGCACCGGGGTGCCCGCGTCCACGTCGATCTTGGCCACCACCCCGTCGCGCTGCGCGGCCACGTCAACCTGGTTCTCCACCACCAGGGGTCCGGAGGCGAGGAAGGTCGGGGTGGGCGCCGGCGCCGGCAGCGTCACCGGTTTGGGAGGCGAGGCCTGCACGGGAGCGGGCCGGGAGGAATCGCACCCCACCCACGCCATCAGGCCTGCCGCAAGCAGTACGGTGAATGCCACCCGCTTCGCCACGCTCAACCTCCTGCCCCGTGCTTCTTACCCATTATGCTAAATCCCGAACCATGACCACAGCTTCCCGCGGATCCACAAGCCCGAGCGCCGGAACAGGACGTAGCCCGCCGGCCGCCAGCCGGCGGGATACAGGACGCGTCCGCTGGCGCTCAGCACCGGCCGGGCGTCCACTTTGCCGCGGCCTTGCATCCCCGGACGCATCAGCGCGTTGGGGTTCGTGTTGGGGACCGAGACGCGGGCAAAGAACACGCGCTCGTCGCCTTCCACCTGGCCCTGGGGGCTGATCACAGTCACGCTGCCCCGGAAAGTCTGGGTGGGAAAGCTATCCAGCTTCACCACCGCCGGCCATCCCGGCTCCAGCAAAGGAACATCGGCTTCGTCGATGGCCACGTCCGCGGTGGCGCGCGAAGTGTCGGTGACCTCCGCGAAGGTGTCGCCGAATTCGAGGCGCCGGCCCACCAGGTTCTCCACCTGGGGCGTCGCCACCACGCCCTCGATGGGGGAGCGCAGGTGGGTGCGCTCCAGCCGCTCTTGGGCGCGGGTGACCTCCGCGGTCCAGTAGTCGGCCTGGGTGCGCTGGATGCCCGCCTCCGTGCCGTCGTTGGAGGCCAGCGCCTGGTTCATGCGCGCCACCGCCTCCGCCTGCTTGGCCTGGGCGGCGGCCAGCGCCGCGCGGTAATCCCAGTCCTCCAGGTCGGCCAGGATGGTGCCGCGCTTGACCGGGTCGCCTTCGCGCACATACACCTTGCTCACCACGCCCTCGACCTCGGGCTGGATCTTGGCGGTGTGCGCCGGGGCGACAGTGGCGTTACCGTCCAGCCGCATAGGCAGGGGCACCGCGACCAGGAAAAGCAGGGCCGCCCCCGCCAGCGCCAGGATGGTGCTGCG
>DASPRL010000262.1 GCA_035624475.1 Terriglobales bacterium | reverse complement strand
TGGTACGAGGATTCGGGGGGCGACTCAAGGATTCCCTTTGCCCGCCAAACTTCAGGAATCAGCCCCCGCTGCCGGGGCATCCAAAGGAAGGCAGGGCGGCCCAGGGAGAAGAAAAGCGGGCGCCCAGGTAACTCCGAAGGGTGCGGCGGCGTCTAAGCAAGCAGGAAAAAGTGTGGTCCGGCGCATCTTTCGAAGGCTTTTTCGGGTTTATACTAGGCAACGGAGTTGGCCCATGAAAATGCGTGCATTGCTGCTGGCGGTGGTGTTCCTGTTGGCCTCCGCGAGCTCCTCTTCCACCCTCCTGGCGCAGAACCAGAACCCCTCCCCGAGCACGCCCAGCGCCGGCCAACAGCCCAGCGCTCCACCGGCTGACACCAGCCAGGCACCGGCCGATACCGCCGCTCCTCCGCCCGCCGATACCACTCCTGCTCCCGCCGCCCAGCCCAACGTCAAGGCCGGCGGCAAGGACGACGTGGATTCCATCGGCAATCGCAAGATGGGGGGCAAGGGCCTGGGCAACTGGTACTCGCTGGAAAAAGAGATCCAGATGGGCAAAGAGATGTCCATGCAGGTGGAATCCAGCGTCAAGCTGGTCAAGGACCCGGTGGTCAACGAGTACATCAACCGGCTGGGACAGAACCTGGTGCGCAACTCCGATGCCAAGGTCCCCTTCACCATCAAGGTCATTGACGACGACTCCATCAACGCCTTCGCCCTGCCCGGCGGCTTCATGTACGTGAACTCCGGGGCCATCCTGGCGGCCGACGAAGAAGACGAACTGGCCGGGGTGATGGCGCACGAGATCGCGCACGTGGCCGCGCGCCACGCCACCCGCGAGATGACCCGGGCCAACTGGGCCAACATCGCCACCATCCCGCTGATCTTCGTGGGCGGAGGCCTGGGCTACGCGGTGCGCAGCGCCGCCAGCCTGATGCTGCCCCTGACCTTCATGAAGTTCAGCCGCGGCTTCGAGTCCGAAGCCGATCACCTGGGCGTCGAGTACATGTACAAAGCGGGCTACGATCCCAACGGCCTGGTCACGTACTTCGAGAAGGTGCAGGCCATGGAGAAGAAGAAGCCGGGGACGCTGGCCAAGGCCTTCGACTCGCACCCGCAGACGCCCGACCGCATCTCCGCCACCCAGCACGAGATCGCCACCATCCTGCCCGCGCGCGACCAGTACCTGGTGGACACCAGCGAGTTCGAGGACGTGAAGGCGCGGCTGGCGGCCATCGAGAACAAGCGCCACCTCAACGACGAGAAGGACAACAACCGTCCCAGCCTGCGCCGCGCCACCGCCCAGAACCACGGCGAGCAGGGGAGCAACCAGGACGAGGGTCCTCCGGTGCTCAAGAAGCGCGACCAGTAAGGAAGAGCGAAGTCCGGGACCGGCGGCTGCGGCCGCCGGTTTTGTTTTGCGGGCACGGCGGGGTCAGGCCTCGGGGGCGGAGGCTTCCTTCTTGCTGAGGGCCATGCGGGAGAGCAGCAGGCGCACCAGCTCCAGTTCCCCGGTGCCGTCGTGGGGATAGTGGACCTGCGCCCAGGAGGCGCTGAGGCTGCGGCTCGCGCCCTCCGCCTGGAAGTGGATGCGGCCCAGGCCCTCCTCCACCTTGGCGCGGACGGCGCCGATGCGTTCGCGGTCGGTCTCGGGCAGGACCAGGGCGAAGCGGTCGCCGGCGTAGCGGCAGAGGATGTCGATGGAGCGCACCTGGCGGCGCAGCATCTGCGCCACTTCGCAAAGCAGTTCGTCGCCGGCATCGAAACCCAGCCCCTGATTGATGGCGCGGAAGCCGCGCAGATCGAGCATGGCTAGGGCGAAGCGCTTGTTGTAGCGGCGGGAGCGCGAGATCTCCTGCGCCACCACGGCGTGGAAGTAGCGCTGGTTGTAGACCCCGGTGAGGGAATCGGTGCTGGTCACGCGCCGCAGCTCGTCCGCCAACTGCACGTTCTTGATGGCGGTGGCGCAGACGTCGGCGGCGGCCTGGGCGATGGAACGGTCGTCCACGCTGAAGAAGCTGCGGTGGGCGTGGGCAATGACCACCGCGCCCAGGGTGTCGCCGAAGGAGACCAGGGGCACGCACAGTTCGGAGCCGGAGTCTGGCACGCAGGCGGGCCAGTCGGGCTGGGCCGGCAGGTCGTTCTGCAGGATGTTCATGCGGGCGGAGAAGGCCTGGGCCAGGATGCCGGAGCGCTCCGAGGCCTGGAAGCGTTCCAGCACCGGTTCCTGGCTGCCGGCATGGGCGCGCAGGGCCAGGGTGCCAGCCGGATCGCGCAGCAGGATGCTGACCTCGGTGCCCTCGAAGGTGTCGTAGATCAGGTCGGCCATGGTGGCCAGGAATTGCTCGATGTCGTTGGCGGCGGTGGCCGAGCGCGCGATCAGGTTGATGAGTTCGAGCTGGCGCATGCGGCGGCGCTCGGTGGAGTACAGGCGGGCGTTCTCCAGGGCCACGGCCGCCTGCCCGGCGAACAGGGCGAGCAGGCCGATCATGTCGTCGGTGAAGTAGTCGAGCTTGTCGCTCTCCAGGTCGAGCACGCCCATGACCTCATCGCGCACCACCAGGGGCAGGGCCAGCTCGCTGCGCACCCGGGGATCGCCCACCAGGTAGCGCGCCTCCTTGCTGACGTCGGGAACGTAGAGAGGGGTCTTGGCCTGGGCCACCCAGCCGGTGACCCCATCGGCGCCGATGCGGAAGCGGCGCTGGCGGGCGAGGCTGTCGTCATAGCCGTTCTGGGCGCGCACGTAGAGTTCGCCGGCCGCGGCATCCACCATGAAGACGGCGCAGTTGGCGATGCCGAAGTAGTTGCGGACGATGAGCAGGATCTGGTGCAGCACCGTGTCCACGTCGGCGCTGGAGAGGATCATCTCCGTCGCCTCCTGCAGCACGGCGATCTCGCGGACGCTGGGGTGAACGTCCTTCACGGGTCCTCGCGGAGGGCAGATTGGTCTGCGTATTATACGCGGAATCCTCCCGGGAACCGGGCGTGCAGGCGGGAATCCGGCGGTGCCCAGCGAGGTTCCGGCGCGGGAGGGGCGCGGCTGCCAGGGAAGCGCGTGTGCTACAATTCGCCGCCGGAAGCTCACCCTGCCTGGGAGAGGACGCATGCAGGTCCGCGACTACATGACGACGAAGGTGACGACCTTGTCGGACGACGCTCGCCTGCTGGACGCCGCGCTGCTCATCCGGCGCACCGGCAAGCGCCACGTCCCCATCGTGGACGGAGAAGGGCGGGTGGTGGGCATCATCAGCGACCGCGACGTCTCCCGCATGGCTCCCTCCATGCTGGCCAAGATGACGCCCGAGGAGTACAACGCCGTCTTCGAATCCACCCCCATCACCGTGGCCATGACCCGCAATCCCATCGTGGTCTCGCCCGAGACCCCCATCGAGGACGCCGTCTCCATCCTCTACACCAAGAAGATCGGCGCGCTGCTGGCCGTGGAAAGCGACAAGCTGGTGGGCATTCTGACGGTGAGCGACATGCTGGGCCTGCTCAACGAACTGCTGTCGAAACAGGACGCGGCCGGGGACGAAGGCGCCACGCTCTAGAGCGGGAGCCGGGCGGGGGATGCGGGTGCGGGAAGTTCAGGCGTTGCGGGGGCGTTCCTTCTTCTGCTTTTCCTTCTGCCGGCACTTCTTCAGGATGGCGTTCTCCAGGCTGGTGCGCAGCTTCTCGGGAAGCTCGTAGAGGCGGGAATCGCGGTAGATCTCGACCGTCATCTTGGTGGTGTTGCAGATGACGAAGCAATCGTGGCACCAGTTGAGATGATCCTCGAGCTCCGACCGGGTGCGGTCATCGATGGTGCCGTCCAGATAGTCGGTCAGCTCTTTCAGCAGTTCCTTGCAGGTCACTTGGAACGATCTCCGTCTTCCCGCGCCTTGAAGTATCTGTTGAGGCGTTCCCGCAACTGCAGGCGGGCGCGCAACAGGCGCGATTTCACCGCTGGGATGCTCAGGCCCAGCGCCTCGGCTGTCTCTTCCGTGGACAGCCCTTCCACGTCGCGAAGCACGAACACGGTGCGGAAGCCCGGCGGCAGCCCCTGGATGACCTTGCTCAGGATCTGCTTGAGCTGGGCCTGGTCGTAGAGCTGGGCCGGGTTCGGGCTCCAGTCCGCCACCTCACGCGGCATGGAGTCTTCCTCGGTCTCGATGTTCTCGTCCAGCGAAACGATCTTGTCGGGACGCCTGCGCCGCAACTTCATCAGCGCTTCGTTGACGGCGATGCGCACCAGCCAGGTGTAGAACTTCGACTGGCCCTGGAACTGTCCCAGGTTCTCGTACGCCTTCAGGAAGGCATCCTGCACCACGTCCTCCGCGTCTTCCCGGTTGCGCGTAATATGCTGGGCGATGCGGAAGATGTTGCGGTCGTAGAGCTTCACCAGCTGCTCAAAAGCCCCAAGATCGCCGCTCTTGGCAGCTTGCACCAGGGTGGACTCGTCAGCGACCGCCCCCCGCTTGGATTGGATGGCTTCCATGGATGCGCGATGCAGAAAAAAGTAGTGACCCGCTGCCCAACGGGTCTCCGCCATTCTAACCGCTGCGGGCGGGTGCGCGCATCATAATCCGCCGGCGGCAGGGTCTCAGTTTGGCGCCAAGAGAGGGATAATGGAGTTGTGAAGGATCACAGCACACCCCGTCACCCAGGCCCGTTCCGCATTCCGAAAGTGGGCGGGGAGTCCGCCGCCATA
>DASPRL010000261.1 GCA_035624475.1 Terriglobales bacterium | reverse complement strand
TGCAGGGCCTGATCCGCGACCTGGTCGCCCACCACGTCGCCGTGACCTCCACGCTGCCCGTCTTCGAAGCGTCCACCATCAACGCGCCGCCCAACCCGCGCGCGCTCGGGGCCATGGCTCCCAGCCAGCTTGAGAGCTTTTTGGCGGCGCGCTCGGGCGTCACTCCGGAAGGGAACGCGCGCACCACCGCGCTGCTCAAAAAGGAGATGGAGTTCGAGCGCGCCTTCGCACAAGCGGGCGGCCTGTTGCTGGCCGGCCCCGACCCCACCGGCAACGGCGGCACCATCCCCGGCTTCGGCGATTGGCGCGAGCTGGAATTGCTGGTGCAGGCGGGCTTCTCGCCGCTCGAGGCCATCAAGATCGCCAGCTACAACGGCGCCCAGTACCTGGGGCGGCTCGACCGCATCGGCAGCATCGCCGCCGGCAAGCAGGCCGACCTGGTGGTGGTGCACGGCGATCCCGCCACCAGGATCGAGGACATCGAGAAGACGGAGATCGTCTTCAAGCAGGGCGTGGGCTACGACTCGGGCAAGCTTATCGAGTCGGTGCGCGGCCAGGTGGGCGTGCACTGAGTCTTCAGCGTGAAACTGAAACGTGTAACGTGAAACTTGTTCTCGCTTCCGCTTCCCCCCGCCGCGCCGAACTACTGCGCAACGCCGGCCTCGCCTTCCGCGTCGAGGTCCCGAACCTCGAGGAAGCGACCGAGCCCGGCGAGGCCCCCGACGCCTACGCCCGCCGCCTGGCCCGCGACAAGGCGCGCGTGGTCGCCGCCCGCTGTCCCGGCGAGCTGGTGCTCGCCGCCGACACCATCGTGGTCGCCGGCGATCACCTGCTGGAAAAGCCGCGCGATCCCGCCGACGCCGCCCGCATGCTTCGACTGCTCAGCGGCCGTACCCACGAGGTCACGACCGGTGTCTGCCTTCTTCTTCTGGAAACTGGAAATGAGAAACCGGAAACTGTCTTCGAGGATGTCCGCTCGGAAACCACGCAGGTCACCTTCGCGCCGCTCACTGACGAAGAGATCCAAGCCTACGTGGCCACCGGTCAGACCATGGACAAGGCCGGCGCCTACGGCATCCAGGAGTTCGCTTCACGCTTCGTGACGCGCGTGGAGGGCTGCTACTTCAACGTGGTGGGACTGCCCGTGCGCTTGGTCTACCGTATGCTGCGGGAGCACGGCGCAGTCTAGACAGGGGCGCGCTCAGGTCCGTTTCCCCGAGGGAGAAGGCTCTATTTCTTGTCTGGCTCTTTCTCGCCTTCCTTCACCGCCGACCGGAAGCTGCGGATCCCATCGCCCAGGCCCTTGCCCAAGTCCGCGAGCTTGCCCGGCCCGAAGATCAGGAGGGCGATGGCCAGGATCAGAAGCAATTCCGGCAAACCCAGCTTGCCAATCATGGAGCCTCCACATCTGTCGCCATTCTAGCACCGCTGGCAAGCGCGGCCTATGACCCTTCCGGCCGCCTGCCTCAAATCGTCTCGATCAGCCCCGCCAGCAGGGCCGCGCGCCGCGGCAGTTCCGCCAGCAGCACCGACTCCTGCGGCGCGTGCGCCCCTTCGCCCACGCCGCCCAGGCCATCCAGCGTGGGCACCCCCAGCGCCGCCGTGAAGTTGCCGTCCGAGCCGCCGCCCACCGCGGCCTCACCCAACTCCCAGCCCAGCCCGCGGGCCAGTCCTTTGGCCACGCCGTAGAGCAGCGCCCCGCCCTGGCTGCGCTCCAGCGGCGGACGGTTGATGCCGCCGCTGATCTCTACTTGGCACTTGGGGTTGAACGGCCGCAGCGAGCGGAACTTCTCTTCGATGAGCGCGGCGTCGCTCAGGCGCTCGATGCGCACGTCCACCTCCGCGGCCGCCTCCGCCGCCACCACGTTGGTGCGCGTTCCCCCGCGCACCACACCTACGTTGACCGTGAGCCCGCGCCCCAGGTCGGTGAAGGTCTGGATGACCGCGATCTGCTGCGCCAGTTCCAGGATGGCGCTGTGCCCGGCGCGGAAGTCCAGACCGGCATGCGCCGCCTTCCCGGTCACCTTCACCACGTAATCGCCCACGCCCTTGCGCGCGGTCTTGAGCGCGCCTTCCAGGCCCTGTGCCGGCTCCAGCACCAGCACCGCCTGCGCTTTCCGCGCCAGCGCCTGGGTGATGCGCCGCGAGGTGGAGCTGCCCATCTCTTCGTCCGAAACCAGTAGCACCGTGAGCGGGCGCCCCAGCCCGCCCAGCGCCTGCCGCATCGCCCGCAGCGCGAAGAGCGCCTGGGTGATGCCCGACTTCATGTCCAGCGTCCCCGGTCCCCAGGCCCGCCCCTGGCCTACGCGGAAGGGCATGCTCTTCAGCGTGCCCACCTCGTACACCGTGTCCATGTGCCCGAGCAGCAGGATGGGCTGGCCGCCGCGCCCGCGGCGCTCGGCCGCGAAGCTCACCTCCAGGTGGTTGCCGGCGGCGGCCTGCCGGTGGATCTTCACCTTGCCACCCAGGCGCGCGAACTCCTGCGCCAGGAACTCTCCCAGGCGGTCCACCGCGGTCTTGTCCAGGGAGGGCGACTCCAGTTCCACCAGCGCCTGCAGCGTGCCCAGCATCTCGCGGCGGCGCTGCTCCAGGTGGCGGAGCACCTTGCGCGCCGCGCCCACGCCGGAGCTACCCCGGGGAGTGCTCATGTCGGTCCCGCTCCATTCTCACCCGCTGCCGGATGCACTATAATCCCTGCTTCCCTTTGGTGCCGGCCGTGACTGGCGACCCAGCTTGCGCCGCGCCGGCCTCGGCCCTCGGCGGCAATGTATTGTACCTAAAGGATTTGCGATGACAGACTCGCCCCACTCTCCGGCCGCAGTCAGCGATCCCCCCGCCCCCACCAAGACCACGCTGGACATCAACGAGATCCAGCGCATCCTGCCCCACCGCTACCCCTTTCTGCTCATTGACCGCGTCCTCGACCTGACGCGCAAGAAGCGCATTGTCGCCCTCAAGAACGTCACCGTCAATGAGCCCTTTTTCGCCGGCCACTTTCCCGGCTTCCCCATCATGCCGGGAGTGCTGGTCGTGGAGGCCATCGCCCAAGCTGGCGGCGTGCTGATCCTCAACGAGCCGGAGAACCGCCAGGGCAAGCTCATGGTCTTCACCGGCATCGAGCGCGCCCGCTTTCGCCGCCCCGTGGTCCCGGGAGACCAACTGCGCATCGAGGTGGACGTAGTCGCCTGGCGGCACTCCGCCGTGCGCATGGAGGGCAAGGCCTTCGTGGGCGACAAGCTGGCCTGCGAAGCGACCGCCAGTTGCGCTCTGCTCAGCCGCACGGCCGGTGGCCCGGGCCCGCAGTCCGAGGGCTCCGAATCGTGACCACGGCCTCCGCTCCTGCCGGCGTGCATCCCACCGCGGTCGTCGATCCCGGCGCCAAGGTGCCGGCCTCCTGCCGCATCGGCCCCTACTGCGCCATTGGTCCCCAGGTCGAGTTAGGCGAGCGCTGCGAATTGATCTCCCACGTCCACGTCGAGGGCCCCACCCGCATGGGTTCCGACAACGTCTTCTTCCCCTTCTCCTCCATCGGGCTGGCGCCCCAGGACCTGAAGTACCAGGGCGAGCCCACGCGATTGGAGATGGGCGACCACAACCAGGTACGCGAGTTCGTGACCATCAACCGCGGCACCGTGGGCGGCGGCGGCCTCACTCGCGTGGGCAGCCACTGCCTGATCATGGCCTACTGCCACATCGCCCACGACTGCCTGATCGCCGACCATGTGATCATGGCCAACGCCGCCACCCTGGGCGGCCACGTGATCGTGGAAGAGTGGGCGACGGTGGGCGCGCTCTGCCCGGTGCATCACTTCGTGCGCATCGGCGCCCACGCTTTTATCGGCGGCGGCAGCACCATCACCCGCGACGTGCTGCCCTTCTCCAAGACCGTGGCCGCGCGCGACGCCCATGCCTACGGCCTCAACGCGGTGGGCCTGGAGCGCCGCGGCTTCTCCCGCGAGCGCATCCGCAAGATCCACCACGCTTACAAGGTCCTGCTGGCCTCCAAGCTCAACACCTCGCAGGCGCTGGAGAAGCTCAAGGCGGAGGCCGATCCGGGCGAGGACGTCCTCCTGCTCATCCGCTTCATCGAAGAGTCGGAGCGGGGCGTGATCAAATGAGGCGGGCTGGTTGCGCCCCCACCCTGGCGGCCCTGGGCATCGCGGTCTTCCTTCCGGTCCTCGCTGCCTGTTCTGCTGCTGCGCAGAGCCCCGCCGCCGGCCCCGAGCACGCCGTGGTCTTCGCCGTCGAGGAAGCAGAGGGACTGGCCTCCCACTGGATCACGCCCGTGGCCACGGTCGAGGAGGGCGATTACTCCCCGGTCCCGGCCTCGTGCGAGCCGCAGGATGCGGCCGCCGACGCCTTTTTCGCCCACTACCTGGCCGCGGGCCGCAGCTACCCCTTGCTCTCAGGAGGCAAGCAGATCGGCAAGATCGTGTCCAACGGCCAGCGTGATCCGGCAGGGACTCCGGGCTCCCTCGCCGACCTGCGGCTTCTGGGCGGAGGGCAGGATCCACGGGCGGCTATGGCCACCGACTCTGCCTCCATGGCGCGTCCGCAGAGCCGCCGCCGCCAGCCCACCCCGGCGGAGCGCCGGCAGGCTGCCGAGGTGGCGACGCAGATCCTCCGCGAGCACAAGGTGGCGGAGGCTGACCTGGCGCGCCTGCGCGCCGACGGCCTCGCCGTGGCCGACCTGGAGGGCCGTGGCCAGTTCAGCCTGATCGCGACCTTCGTCATCCCCACACCCGACGACAGTGGCATCCAGGACAGCCTTTTCTTCGTTATCAAGCCCGGCAGCGAGCCCACCCTGCTCTGGTACGACCACCCGAACTCGGTCTCGCAGGGAGAAGAGTTGCTGTACGTGGACCAGATCCCGCGGCGGCCCGGCGAGCCCGACGACATCCTGGTGCACGTCGTGTCCTATCGGAACTCCACTTACCGCATCTATCGCTTCCACGTCATCCACTGGCGGCCCATCTTCGAGACCCCGGTGTACGGCTGTTTGTGAGTGCTAGAGTAGCGACTATGTCTGAACGCCTGGGATTGATCGCCGGCAACGGCAGCTTCCCGCTGCTGCTGCTCGAGGCCGCCCTTGCCCAGGGCGCCGAGGTGGTGGTCGCCGCCATCAAGGAGGAGACCTTCCCCGAGATCGAGCGCCGCGGCGCCGTCGCCGTCCACTGGCTCTCTCTGGGCGAACTCTCCAAGCTGATCGAGACCTTCAAGCGCGAGGGCGTCACCCGCGCGGTGATGGCCGGGCAGGTCAAGCACAAGCAGATCTTCTCCAGCATCAAGCCCGACTGGCGCCTGGCCAAGCTGCTGCTCTCCCTGGGCACGCGCAACACCGATTCCCTCATCGGTGCGGTGGCCAAGGTGCTGGAGGGTGAAGGCATCCACCTCATCAGTTCCACTTCTTACCTGGAGCCGCTGCTGGCCAAGGCCGGCGTGCTCACCCGCCGCGCTCCCAGCGAGGCCGAGCGCAGGAACATCGAGTACGGCCGCGCCGTGGCCCGCCACCTGGCGCAGTACGACATCGGGCAGACCGTGGTCATCGCCGAGTCCGCCTGCGTGGCCGTGGAGGCCATGGAGGGCACCGACGCCACCATCCAGCGCGCCGGCGAGATCATGAAAAGCCTGGAGGGGGACGCCGCGCTCAGCCGCGCCCTCACCGTGGTGAAGGTGGCCAAGCCCAACCAGGACATGCGCTTCGACGTACCCGTGGTGGGCGTGGCCACCGTCGAGGCCATGCGCCGGGCGGGCGCCACCTGCCTTGCCCTCGACGCCGGAAAGTGCCTGCTGCTCGATGGGGAGAAGATCGCCGCGGCCGCCGATGCGGCCGGCATGACCATCGTCGCGGAGTGAACCATGGCCTCGGAGAGCCAGCGCCTCGCCGACCAGCTCCACCGCGCCTACGCCGGCCCTGCCTGGCACGGCCCGGCCTTGCGCCGGCTTCTCCGCGGGATCACGGCGAAGCAGGCGGCCGCGCGCCCGCTGCGCAATGCTCACACCGTCTGGGAGCTGGTCCTGCACATCACCGCGTGGAAGCGCGCCGTACTGCGCCGCATGCAGGGGCACGCGCTGTCGCTCTCGCCGGCACAGAATTTTCCGCCCATGCCCAATGCCACCGCCGCCAACTGGCAGAGCACGCTGGCCGCGCTGCAGGCGGCGCAGCAGGACCTGCACCGCGCCGTCGCTGCGCTGCCGGAGTCGCGACTGAAGCGGATCGTCCCCGGCAAGCGCTACACGCTCTACTTCATGCTTCACGGGCTGGTGCAGCACGACCTCTACCACGCCGGCCAGATCGCGCTCCTGAAGAAGGCAAGGCGATGACGCCGCCGGCCGCTCTGGCGACCGGCGACTGGCGACTGCTCACGCCGCCAGCTTCTTCAGCAGTTCCACGCTCTCCTCGTAGCGCCGGTTGACTTCCTTCCAGTTGAGCGTGTCCCACCACGCTTTCAGGTAATCGGCGCGGCGGTTCTGGTACTGCAGGTAATAGGCGTGCTCCCAGAGATCGTTGCCCAGGATGGGATAGAAGCCCTGCGTGAGCGGGCTGTCCTGGTTGGGCGTGGTCAGGATGTGCAGCTTGCCGGCGCCATCGCGTGCCAGCCACACCCAGCCGCTGCCGAAGTGTTTGGCGCCCGCTTCGTTGAACTTCTGCACGAAGGGCTCGAAGCCGCCAAACTCTTTCTGGATGCCCGCGGCCACCAGCCCTGTGGCCTGGCCGCCGCCCTTGGGCATCATGATCTTCCAGAACATGCTGTGGTTGGCGTGGCCGCCGCCGTGGTTGCACACCGCGGTGCGGATATCCTCGGGCACGTTGTGCAGGTTGCGCAGCAGTTCCTCCACGCTGCGCCGGGCCAGCGCCGGATGCTTCTCCAGGGCGGCGTTGAGGTTCTGGACATAGCCGGCATGGTGCTTGTCGTGGTGCAGGTGCATGGTCTGGCTGTCGATGACGGGCTCGAGGGCGGAATAGTCGTAGGGTAGAGGGGGAAGTTCGAATGCCATGGTCTCATCTCCTCTCGGGGATTCCACGTGGGATCCAGCGTATCGTGGGACGACACATAGCTTCGATGCCGCCAGCTCCCTCCCGGTCGCAGAACTTGTCTCCTGGCCGGGCCGCGCGGCGGGCGTGCTCCGCGCTGGTACAATCTCAGCCTTGCCTTCCGCCGAGCCAATCCGCGCGGCCGTGGTCGGGGTGGGCGCCTTCGGGCGCAACCACGCCCGCGTCTACCGCGAATTGCAGCAGCAGGGCAAGGGCGTGGAGCTGGCCGCCATCGTGGACGCCGACGCCGCCCGCGCCGCCGCGGTCGCCGCCGAAGCCGGCGCCCGGCCCTTCTCCTCGCTCGCCGATCTCCAGGGCCGCGTGGACGCGGCATCCGTCGCCGTCCCCACCGTGCACCACCTGGCGGTGGCCCGCGCCCTGATGGAGGCCGGCATCGACGTCCTCATCGAGAAGCCCGTCGCCGTCAGCCTGGCCGAGGCCGACGAATTGCTCCGCCTCGCCTGCGCCCACCGCCGCGTGGTCCAGGTCGGCCACCTCGAGCGCTTCAACCCAGCGGTGCGCGCCACCGTGCCCCTGGTCACCCAGCCCATGTTCTTCGAGGTGCATCGTCTCAGCGTCTTCACGCCGCGCTCGCTCGATATCGACGTCGTGCTCGACCTGATGATCCACGACCTCGACGTGGTGCTCTCCTTCGTGCGCTCTCCGGTGAAGGAGGTGCGCGCCGTCGGCCTGCCCATCCTCACCGGCAAGGTGGACATCGCCAACGTGCGCCTGGAGTTCGAATCCGGCTGCGTGGCCAACTTCACCGCCAGCCGCGTCTCCACCGAGCGCGTGCGCAAGCTGCGCTTCTTCCAGCCCCACCAGTACGTCTCCATCGATTACACCCGCCAGGACGTGATGATCTTCGCGGTGGAAGCGGGCGCCGCGCCCCAGGGCCCGCTGGGCGACATGCTGGCGGCCAGCGAGGACACTCATCCTTCCAGCGCCGACATCAAGCTGCTCCGCCCCGCGGTGGTCCACGAGGAGCCCCTGCACGCCGAACTCTCCGCTTTCCTGGAGGCGGTGCGCACCCGCTCCCAGCCCCTGGTCCCCCTGGAGGATGGACGCCGCTCCCTCGCCCTGGCCCTCGAGATCCTGGAGACCATCCGCGAACACAGCCAGCGCGTGAACCTCGACGCGCTGCGCGCCGCGCCCCGCCCTTAGGTGGTGTTCCGCAACCTGGTTGCGGGCCGCGGGTTCTTAATCCCGGGACGCTTTTTTGCGAGCGGGTTGCCGCCGATTAGTGCGAAAATAGTTAACCTGACCCCGACGACCCGAGGAGCATCTAAATAATCTCCGCCCTCGCGCGGAGCGCTCGTCCTGCTATGGCCATGACGGAAATCCCGACGGCGCCTCCGGCGCCTCGCCCGGCCCCGCCGCCCCCGTCCCCCGACCTCCCCAGCCTGCTGCTGGAACTGGAGAGCGAGCGCGACCGCCTGCTCTGGCGCCAGGCCATCCTGATCTCCGTCATCGTCCACATGGTGTTGATCCTCTCCATGCCCTCCCTGCAGAAGATCTGGCCGCGCTCGCTGCCGCTGATGGCGCCCTCCACCGCCGATCTGCTGAAGGACCGCAACCTGACCTTCGTGGAGATGCCGCCCGATAACCAGCGGGTGAGCAAGCGCCCCGACACCAACATCGCCTCCGACAAGGACCGCATCGCTTCCTCGCGCCGCCCCATCATCGATCGCAAGACCCTGGACGAATTGCGCGCCAGCCCTCCGCCGGGCGCGCCGGGCGCCCCGGGCCAGCCCTCTCCGTTGCCGCCGCAGGCGGCCGCCGCAGCGGCCGCCCCGCCCGCACCGCCGGCCCCCTCCCAGAGCGCGCCCGCCGACCAGACCGCGCGCCTGGAAGGCCCGCCGTCGCTGGCCGGCTCCGGCCGTGGCGTCTTCTCCACTTCGCCCTCCGCGGGCACGGCCGTGGAAGAGGCCACGCGCGCCGCCGCCGCTGGACACGGCTCCGGAGGCAGCGCGGGAGGCTTCGGTCTGGGCAC
>DASPRL010000260.1 GCA_035624475.1 Terriglobales bacterium | reverse complement strand
CTTGAACTCGTCGTTGTCGAGGAAGACGCGCTCGAAGGTGCGGTCGTCGCTGGACTCGTGGTGCTCCAGGCCGAAGTGCGCGGTGTACTGGCTCAGGGTGTAGAGGAAGTGGTAGTCGCGGTAGTGGCGGGCGCCGAACAGCGCTCCCGCCTCGGCGACCAGTTGCCGGTAGTCGGCCTCCTGTTGCGGCGTGACGGCCAGGTCGGCATCGGCGTCGGCCACCAGATCGAGGAAGTGCTGCGGCTCCTGCCCGGGCGAGAGCGCGATCTCGCGGAAGTGCGCCCCCGCGATGACCGGGGAGTCGATCAGGGTGACCAGCGAGGCCGGCTGAAACTCGATGGCGTACGACTCCTCCTTGGCCACGGGCAGCGCCGTCCCGAACTTCCAGCCCGGCGGCAACTGCAGGCTGGCTACGTAGGTCAACTCCGCCGCCGGCCAGCCCGCGGGATAGAGCACCACCTGGTTCCAGTTGATCACCGCCAGCTCCGAGCTGGCCGAGGCGCCGGAGGAGAAGCCCGAGGTCGCGTCCGGCAGCAGGAAGTCGAGCGCGACCTCCACCGACGCGGCTCCCTTGGGCACCTGGCAGTGGAAGGTGTACATATCCTCCAGGTCGCGCCGCCAGGGGATCTCCCTGCCTCCGGCGGAGAGCTTCAGCCCGGCCAGGTTGACGATGGGTCCGGTGGGCCCATGCTCCCCGGGCAGCCACTTGGGATAGTAGAGGGTGAGCGGCCCCGGGCCGGCGGGGATCACCAGCTTGGCGTGCAGGATCTTGCGGGGAGCGTCGGTGGCGTCCAGCGAGACCGTGATGGTGGGCGGCGCCTTGCGCGCCAGCGGGTTGGAACTCCAGCCCGGCGCGCACGCCAGCACCAGGACCGCCAGGACCAATTGCCACTGGATCGAGCGGGACAGACGCATTCGACTCCTCCTCACGATTCTTTTCCAGCCGCGCCTACTTCTTGCTTTTGGGCGGCCCGCCCGGGATCTGGTCGCTGAGGCTGGCCAGGATCCGGTCGAAGGCTTGCTGCTTGCTCAGGGGCTGCTTGCCGCCCCGGTTCTTGCGGTAGTTGTGCTCGTGGCCGCAGGTGGCGCAGCGCACCTTCTTGACCTCCTCGCCCACCATGGCGACCACCGCGTGGCCGGTGGAGAGCTTGCAGCGGGAGCAGTAGTCGTCGATGGAATCCCCGAGGCGCATGCGGCTCCCTTCCCCGGCAGGCCCAACCCAGCCGGGACCGCGGCAGGGGAGTCTAGCACAAGCGCCCGCCCGCGCCACCGCTCCAAGGTGGAGCCGGCGCCGGGTGATATGATTCCGCGGTGGCGCGCGCGCGCGGGAAGTTCATCACCATCGAAGGACTGGACGGCTGCGGCAAGAGCACCCAGCTGGGCCGCCTGGCCGAACTCCTGCGCGCCCAGGGACACGAGGTGGTGCTCACCCGCGAGCCCGGCGGCACCCCGGCCGGGGAGAAGATCCGCGGCGTCATCCTGGACTCGCGCACTTCCGGCCTCTCGCCGCGCGCCGAGCTGGCGCTCATGTTCGCGGCCCGCGCCCAGCACATCGACGAGGTCATCCGCCCCGCCCTGGAGGCCGGCCGCTTCGTGCTCTGCGACCGCTTCACCGATTCCTCCGAGGCCTACCAGGGCGGCGGCCGCAAGCTGGGCAGCGAAGTGGTGCTCGCCCTGCACCGCGAACTCTGCCGTGGCCTGCAGCCCGACCTCACCATCCTCATGGACTCGGAGGTCGAAGCCAGCGTGGCCCGAGCGCGGCGCCGCAACCTGGCCCGCGAAGGCGCCAGCGAGCAGGACGAGAACCGCTTCGAGCAGGAGAGCCGGGCTTTCTTCCAGCGCGTGCGCGACGCCTACCTGGCCATCGCCCGCCGCGAGCCGGGGCGCGTCTTCGTGGTGGACGCCCGCCGCCCCGCCGACGTCGTCCATCCTGAGATTGTCGCGGAGGTGAAGAAACGGCTGTCGCTGAAGAACTAGCTCGTGGCTTTTGGCTCTTAGCTTTTGGCTTTTAGCTTTTAGAGCCCAGCCTTTTGCCTTTTTACTTTTGCCTCTCGGGAACCGCAGATGGGCTTCCAGGATTTCTACGGCAACGAGGAGGTGGTCACGCGGGTGCGCGAGATGCTCGCCCGCCGCCGCCTGCCCCACGCCATCATCCTCAGCGGCCCGCCGGGCGCCG
>DASPRL010000259.1 GCA_035624475.1 Terriglobales bacterium | reverse complement strand
CCGAGCTGCCCGATGCCCGCCGCCGCCGCCTGGTAGCCGAGTACGGCATCACCGAGTACGATGCCGGGGTGCTGACCACCTCGCGCGCCCTCGCCGAGCAGTTCGAGCAGGCGGCCCGCGCCGCCAGGAATCCCAAGCGTGTCGCCAACCTGGTGCAGAGCGAATTGCTGGGGCGGCTGAAGGCGAGGAGCCTCGAGATCGCGCAGTCGCCCATCTCCATGGCGGGCGTGGCCCTTTCCGCCGACCTGGTGGAGGAAGGCAGGATCAGCGGCAAGATGCTCAAGGAGCTTTACGACCTGTGCTTCGCGCGCGGCCAGGACTTCCCCGTGGTCTATGAGCAGGAAAAGCCGCAGCAGATCACCGACGCGGGCGCGCTGGAGAAGATGATCGACGCGGTGCTGGCCGCCAATCCCAAGCAGGTGGAGCAGTACCGCGCCGGCAAGACCACGGTGAAGGGCTTCTTCGTCGGCCAGGTGATGAAGATGTCCAAGGGCCAAGCCAACCCCGCTTTGGTCAACGAACTGCTGGAGAAGAAGCTCAAGCCCTGAGCCGCTACTTCTTTTCTCCGCCCAGGCTCTTGTAGAGGGTGTCGATGAACTTGTCCTCGTCGATGAAGCTGGACGAGAACTTGTGGTACTTGGCCAGCACCTTCTCCTGCTTGAGCTGCTCGGCGCTCTTGCCGTGGCGGATGCCGTCTTCCACGATGCCGGCGCAATCGCGCAGCATGCTGGCGTAGGCGCGGAAGTCGGCCAGGGTGGAGAGCGGCCCGTGCCCGGGGATGATCTTCACGTCCTCGGGGTACATGGCGATCTGTTTGTCCACCGCGTCCAGGTAGCCCTTCACGCTGCCTCCACTCTCCAGGTCGATGAAGGGGAAGATGTTGGCGAAATATTCGTCGCCGGTAGCGGCCACGTGCTCCTTGGGGAAGTACACCACGCTGTCGCCGTCGGTGTGCGCCGCGGGATAGTGAATGATCTCGACGTCCTCGCCGTTCAGGTGCAGCGCCATGCGGTCGGGGTAGGTGATGGCGGGCAGGGCATCCGCGGGCGCGGGCTTGAAGTCCATGGTCAGCACCTTGCCGCCGCTGGCCATGCGCGCCCGCAGCAGGTCGTTGGCGATGATGGGCGCCTGCGCGCTCCACGCGGCATTGCCGTCGGTGTGGTCGAAGTGCCAGTGGGTGTTGACCACGAAGCGCAGGGGCTTGTCGGTGATGCCCTTGAGCGCGGCCTCGACCTTGGGCGCCAGCGCCGCGAATTCCGTGTCCACCATGACCACGCCCTCGGGGCCGGTGAAGAGGGTGATGTTCCCGCCGGAGCCCTGCAGCATGTACACCGCTTCGGTCACCTTGGTGACCTTGATCTCCACCTTGCTGAAATCGCGCTGCTGCGCCATGGCCACGGCGGCCAGCGCGAACAGCAGCATCCCCACTCCGATCACTCTGCGCATGCCTTCTCCTCCAGCCATCTGCAGGAATCCGCCCGAAGAATGGCCGGGAATTGTAGCACCGCCCGCCGCTACTGCACCCAACTGTCGAAGAGTTCGGTGAGCCGGTCGGGGTCCACGCGGTAGAGCACCACGTTGCCCTCCAGGCCGGTGTCGTGCGGCCCGATCTTGTGGAAGAGCAGTTGGCCCACGCCCCGGCCGTCGGCATCCACGGCGTCCAGCAGCTCCAGGCGCGGCACCGCGTCCAGGCGGCCGCTGTCGGTGATGGAGACGAAGATGCGCCGCAGGTTGCCGTCCAGGTCGCTGCGCGCCACCAGGGTGATGTAGACGTCGGGCTGCGCCTGCTCCTTCGCGCGCGCTGCGCCGCGCTTGCCCGCGCCCGGGCGCGGCCGCGCCGCCGGGACGGCGTAGTTGCCCGCGGGCAGGTGCGCGCTCAACACGATCTCCGGAGCGTTGTCGCTGAAGACGTCGAACAAGCGCACGTCAAGGCCGGTGAGAGGGCCGGGGACGGCGTGCTGCCCGCCCGGCGCGAGCGTGTACCTGGCGATCTCCTGCTGGGCCAGCGCCACCGCCTTCTTGCTAAGCGTCTCTTTTTCCGAGGGGCTCCAGCTCAGGACGAAGCTGCGGTTCTCCCCAGGCTGGACGTCGGAGACCGCCACCATCCGCTGGGACGCTGCGGGTGGAGGCGGCGGGACGGCGGCCGAAACCGGAGCGGAAGGCGGGGTCGCTGCAGGCCTGACCGGAGGTGGGGATGGCGCCGGCGCGGGGGCCGGCGGCTTGCCCCGCTGCAGCACCGGGCGGTTGGGATCGCTCTCCATCTGCTGCTCCGTGGCTGCCTGGGGGGCAGGTTGCACGGCGCCGGCGGCCGGCGCGCTCGCTGCCGGCTTGGCTCGTCGCAGGATGGGGCGGTCCTGCTCCCGTGGCGCGGTGGCGTAGGTCCCGGTCTCGCCCTCGGCCCAGGTGCCCGCGCCGTACCACACCTTGGCCTCCGTCAATTCCTGCGCGGCGCTGATCGTGAACAGTCCCTTGGCGGCGCCCGCCTGCTGGCCTTCGTACACCGTGCCCGGCTCCACCGCCATGGGCACCGGCGACGCCTGGTAGATGCTGGCGTCGTAGTACTGGCCGTCGGCCAGGATGATCAGGGGGACGAGCCGGGGCGCGCCGCCGCTCGCCGGCCACTCCAGCACGCCCACCGCGCGCAGGGCGTGGGCTGCGGGCCGCTTGCTGCGATACTGCGCCAGCAGCGCGGTCGTGGCCAGCAGCAGCAGCGCCAGCAGCGCGCTGGCGCGCCGCCGCGGTAGAATGGCCGAGCTTCCGAGGAGAGAGCGCATCATGGAAGTCAACGACAAGGCACCGGACTTCAGTGTACCCGATGAGAACGGCCGCAAGGTCTCGCTCAAGGACTTTCGCGGCCGCAACGTCATCCTCTTCTTCTTCCCCAAGGCCGACACCCCCGGTTGAACCATCGAAGCGTGCGGGTTCCGCGACGCCTACAAGAAGATCGAGAAGGCCGGGGCGGTGGTGCTGGGAGTCTCCGCCGACCCGCCTGAGCGCCAGAAGAAATTCAAAGACAAGTACGACTTCCCCTTTACCCTGCTCGCCGATTCTGACAAGAAGCTCTGCCACGCCTTCGGCGTCATCAAGGAGAAGAATATGTACGGCAAGAAGGTGATGGGCATCGAACGCACCACCTTCCTGATCTCGCCCGAGGGCAAGATCGCGCGCATCTTCCCCAAGGTGAA